>CAMYYF010000281.1:0-2503 GCA_947303375.1 uncultured Lachnospiraceae bacterium | reverse complement strand
CGTGGGTGTACTCACGGTTGTATTTACTGCGATTCCAGGAGCAACTGCTATCATTTTACGCATCAGTTTGAAGATATTGAAGTGAAGCAGAATGCGCCTGAACTTTTAGAGGCAGCACTTAAATCAAAACGTAAAAGATGTATGATAGGGACCGGCGCAATGTCCGATCCTTATATGCATTGTGAAGAAGATTTGCAGCTAACGAAAAGATGCATAGAGATAATTAACAAATATGAATTTGGACTTGCGATTCAGACAAAGTCTGACAGGATTCTTCGTGACATAGATTTGCTGGATGAAATAAATCATAAAAGCAAATGTGTGGTGCAAATGACACTTACCACTTACGATGATGATTTGTGCAAAATCCTCGAACCAAATGTTTGCAATACCAAACGAAGAATTGAAGTTTTGGAAGAAATGCAAAAACGAGGCATTCCGACAGTAGTCTGGCTGACGCCGATTTTACCTTTTATCAACGATACAAAAGAAAATGTGCAGGCGATTCTCGGAGAATGCGAACGTGTTGGTGTGAAGGGCATCATTGACTTTGGCATGGGCCTTACGCTTCGTGACGGAGACAGAGAATACTACTACGCTGCACTTGATAAACATTTTCCCGGCATGAAGGAAAAGTACATAAAAACTTACGGATATTCCTATGAACTTCCGAGCCCGAACGCAAAGGAACTCACGAATCTTTTAAGGAATTTCTGCGAAGAAAAAGGTATAATGTTTAAAGCGGATGATGTGTTTGCTTACATGAACGATTATCCCGAGAGATACAAGCAGATGAGTCTTTTTTAGGATTTATTATCCAATGCAAATGATTACTCAACAGTCCATACAACCTATATGTCGCCAATTCATCCCCTTCGATGTCAGACTGATAAGTTCCAACTCGAAAGGGCTTATTAACGATACGTTTCTTGTGAGCGCAGAGGGCAAAATGTATGTCGTTCAGCGCTTAAACCGAAATATGAATTCGGACTTTCTTGAGTTTAATTACGGACTTTATTCGAGGGCCTGCGAGGAAAACAACTGGCTTTATCCGAAGTGGATAAAAGACGCAGAAGGCGAATATTTTTATACCGATGACGATAACGACAAATGGAGAATGTATCCGTTCATAAAATGCGATATTCTGGAAAAGCCGCTTTCAAAGGAACGACTTTTTGAACTCGGCAGAGGGCTCGCGAGAATGCATAAAATTTTCGCGGAAATGGATGATAAACCAAGAGCTGTTTATCCGCATCTTCATAACCTCAAACATTATTACGATGAATACATTCGCGTACAGGGAGAAACGAAAGAAGAGCGCGATAGAGACGTGGAAAAAATAATCGATTCCAAAATCGCCGCAATGCTTGAGCTAAAGATTGATACGACCTCAATCATTCACGCAGACACCAAACTTTCAAACATTCTTTTTGACAACGGAAAAGTGGTCGGCTCAATTGATATGGATACAATAATGTCCGGCTCCGTGCTCGAAGATATTGCCGACAGCATTCGTTCTTCGTGTGTAAGCGGCGACAGATTTGACAGGGAATCCGCAGAAGAAATCATAAAAGGATATATAGGTTTTTCCTCCCAAAAAGAAATAATACAAAACAGCCTGCCGCAGGTATTCGATAAAATATGTTTTGAACTCGCACTCAGATACTATACAGATTCACTGTCCGAAGAGAAGTATTTCAAAGAAAGTTATCTCGGCTACAGTAGGGAAAGAGCCAAGAGTTTGTTAAATACATTATGGGGATAAGATGTAATACTTATCCCTATTTTTTTTATACTAAAATAGGTATAATAAAAAAGATGATTTTTATGGGGACTTAAAAGAGAAAAAATGACACTAAAACCCCGTCCCCCGGTATCAAAAGCGAGGTCTAAACAACAATGAGAGACGAAGATTTTATCAGATTTGACATGCAAAAACCACCCGTTCGAACGAAGTGGTATTTACGGCCGCTGACATATATCTTAAGTGCGCCCGATGTTGCGAAACACAAATGCAAAATTACGAAGATAAACACGGAAGACTTGAAACCGCCTTTCGTTCTTCTTTGCAACCACAATGCTTTTATGGATTTTAAGGTTGCGACGAAAGCGATTTACCCGTGGAGAGCCAATTATGTCGTTGCGATTGACGGCTTTATCGGAAGAGAAAAACTGCTTCGTGATGTCGGCTGCATTTGTAAAAGAAAATTTACGAACGATATTACGCTTGTAAAGCAGCTCTCACAGACCATAAAAAACGGAGACGTTGCGGTCATCTATCCCGAGGCGAGATATTCACTTTGCGGTACGACGGCAGTACTTCCCGAGTCGCTTGGAAAACTTTGCAAGCTTCTTAAAGTTCCCGTTGTAACTTTGATATGTCACGGACATCATGTAAATTCGCCTTTCTGGAATCTTCACGACCGTGGCGTAAAGCCGACCGAGGCAGAGTTTACGCAGATTTTCACCGCCGAAGAATTGAAAAACGCTTCCGTGGAAGAAA
>CAMYYF010000280.1:0-2507 GCA_947303375.1 uncultured Lachnospiraceae bacterium | reverse complement strand
AATTAAAAGATCTTGTAAAGAATGATGCAGTTGACGTAGTTTACTGCGTACCTGCTATCGATATCGTTCCTGTAGTAGAGGCTGTTAAGGGCACAAACGTTAAGGTTGGTGCTGAGAACTTCTATATCGAAGACAAGGGTGCTTATACAGGTGAGATTTCAGCTCCCATGCTTAAAGATGCAGGTGTTGAATTCGTTATCATCGGACATTCAGAGAGAAGAGAATACTTCAAGGAAGATGATGCTTTCCTTAACAAGAAAGTACTTAAGGCTTTCGAAGCAGGTATTACTCCCATTCTTTGCTGTGGCGAATCACTTGAGCAGAGAGAAATGAACGTAACCATGGACTGGATCAGACTTCAGATTAAGTCAGATCTTGCAGGTGTTACTGCTGACCAGGTTAAGACAATGGTTATCGCATATGAACCCATCTGGGCTATCGGAACAGGCAAGACAGCTACTTCCGATCAGGCTGAAGAAGTTTGCAAGGGAATCAGAGAGCTTATTGCTGAGATGTATGATCAGGCAACTGCTGATGCAGTACGTATTCAGTACGGCGGATCCATGAATGCTTCCAATGCAGCTGAACTTCTTTCCAAGCCCAACATTGACGGCGGCCTTATCGGCGGTGCGTCTCTTAAAGCTGACTTCGGACAGATTGTTAATGCATAATTAATTAATGTAAAAGCATCGGACCATCCATATCGGTTCGGTGCTTTTTTATGGATAATCGGTTTTCTAAAAAAGAAAAATAGGGCACTTTATATTTTTTCAAAGTGCGTTTATCGGATATTTAATTTGTTATATAATAAAATTTATAATTAAACGGAGGATGAAATCATGGGAAAAAATGCATCGGACAAAGACGGTTTATGGTCACTTGTAATAGGTGCCATTTTTAATGTTGTTAACTGCGTAATGCTTGTATTGCCGGTATATCTTTTCGGCGGTATTTTCATTATTTTCCCTATCCTTGGAATTGTTAAGGGTATAAGCGGTATTAAACTCGGCGGAATCCAGACAATACTCGGTATTATAGGTATTGTATTAAATATATTAGCTTTCCTTGGTGCTGCAGGATTTCTTATTCTCGGTATTCTTTCCAAGTTAGGCATCATTAAATAATTTATTACGGAGTAAAAAATGGTCTTAAGATGTGCAAATTGCGGAGGCGCACTTGAATATTCGGCAGAACTTAATAAAATGGTCTGCTCTTTCTGCGGCAGTTCATATACCATAGATGAACTGAATGAGGCGGAAAAAGCCAAAGAAGCGGAAAAAGAAAAAACTGCCGAAAAACCTGCGGCCGCAGCCTCAAACAACGAAAGCAGGATTATTACCGGTCCTACAATATTCACACTTAAAAATTCTTCGGGTTTTGCTTCCGATGAAGTGGGAGATTACAATACCATTCTTAAGAGAAAAAACGAAGAGAAGGCTAAGGAAGAATCCAGAATGCATGCATCCGTAAAGATGCAGATTATGCGTTGTACCGCATGCGGAGCCGAACTTGCTGTTAACGGCGTTGAAACTTCCACATTCTGTGCATACTGCGGTCAGGCGACCGTTGTACAGGACAGAGTGGATGATTATCTTAAGCCTGATTATATTATTCCTTTCAAAGTAACAAGAGATACTGCCGAAAAAATAATCCGCACGCAGTTAAACAAAGGATTCTTTGTTCCCAAGGGCATCAAAAACTTTGAAGTGGAAAAAGTCAGAGGAATATATGTGCCTTACTGGCTGTTTGACATGCATTACAGCGACAGACAGTTTTATAAGTATACGAAGAAACAGGGCAAATCCTCTGTTACAAGATATGAGTATTTTGAAGCAAAAACCTTCTTCAAAAAACTTACATTGGATGCATCGCTTAATTTAAACGATGATTCTTCGGCAAGACTCGAGCCCTTTGATATGAGACAGCTCGAAGAATTTGATATGGCTTATTTATCCGGATATTATTCGGACAGATTCGATATCGGCGTTGCCGACATTACCGGAAATGCCGTATTAAGAGCGGGAGAACTCTTTAACGAAGAAGCACAGAGGGAAATCAAACATAAGGGATCGAAGCTCGTAAAACAGGATCCTGATTTTAATGTTACGAAAACCGAATACGCTTTGCTTCCCGCGTGGTTTTTATCATTTAAATATGACGATAAACCTTATACGATTCTTGTGAACGGACAGACGGGCAAGATGGTAGGCGCAGTTCCTTATGTAAAAGCCAAAGCTTACGGTATCTTTTTCTTTACAGCTTTGATTTTATGTTTCCTCGGAGTTGTTGCCTGCACGGCACTTTCGAGTTTCTTCTTCATTGATGTGGGATTTGATGAAAAGATCACATGGGTTTATGCGGTCGGACTGCCGATTGTTATTTTCTTAATCGCCAACGGCGCCAAGAACAGAATTCAGGCAATGAAAAAGAGTCTGAGTCTTACAACGGCCAACAAGATAAACAAATTCGCAAAAGAAAGGCAGGACAGATAATATGGTATTGGTATA
>CAMYYF010000279.1:0-2511 GCA_947303375.1 uncultured Lachnospiraceae bacterium | reverse complement strand
ATCCGTGGGAATATTTTGTGAAAAGTCACGGTCCTTGATTTCAAAATGAAGCTTTGCGAGCGCGTCTTTTTTTTCTTCATCGGAAACTTCTTTTTTTATCATTATCTGCACGCCTTCGTAGACTCTGATCGCTTCCATATTGTAAATAAGGTCTCTTTTGCGGCCTGTCTGCAGTTCGAACAGATTTAATACAGCCTCAATCTGAACTGCGGAAATATCCCTTGCTCTTCCTGCAACGATAGTTAGTGCACGGTGAATGACTCTTTTAATTAACGCGGGATGTTCTCCTAAAAGAGCCTCAAGAAGCAGGATTTCTGTATTTCCGGCTTCGGCATTTTTTTCTTCCTTCACATATTTTTCCCAAAGAGAATCGGTCTGAATCTTTAAATAATCCTCGATTTCACCTAACTGGCCTGCACAGGATGCCATATGATTTACAGCCTTTTCGGTTATTTCGTTCATGGTCGGGATTATTTTATGACGGATTTTGTTTCTGGCGTAATCGTCCGATAGATTGGTCTCGTCGGTCATAAAAGTTACATCTTTTATATTAAGATACTCTTCAATCTCGGCTCTGGTTATGCAAAGAAACGGTCTTATAATGTTTCCGCTCTTACACTTAACGCCCGAAAGTCCGCTAATGCCGGTGCCTCTCGCCATATTAAAAATAAGCGTTTCCGCCAGATCGTCCATATGGTGCGCAACCGCGATTTTATAATTATCTTTCCCGTATTCCTTTTCGCCGGTTTCGTTAAAAAGTCTGTATCTTTCGTTTCTGCCGGCTTCTTCGAGCGAAATACCGTCTCTTTCGGAAACGGCCGGACAGTCTGTTTTGTATGATACGAATTTAATTCCGAGCTTTTCGCAGAGATCTTTAGTAAAATTCTCGTCGCGATTCGCGGTTTCCCTTATCATATGGTTAATATGAACCGCCGTAATGTTTAATGCGTACTCACTTCCCAGTTCGTTCATTATATATAAAAGACAAACGGAATCAGCCCCGCCGGATACGCCAAGGATGATGTTGTCGCCTTTTTCAAGAAGGTTATTCTGTTTAATATATTCGCAAACCTTTTTCATATTTATATATTTTAAGTTTATACAATAATTCTTGCAATAAAAAAGAGGCAATTCGATTTTTGAACCGCCTCGTTTTAATCTGTTATAAAAATAATTTCGTTATCATGTACCAGCCTGTATTTTTCTCTTGCGACTTCCTCGTAGTAGGCTTCTGTCTTGGTATACAGTGCGTACTCTGCGATTTCTTCGCTTCTGGCCTGCTCCGATGCTATGAGATTCTGATATTTTTCAATCTCTGCATCATAAGCTTTCTGTCTGGCTCTTAAGGAAGCACATCCGATGCTTACCGCTCCGACCATGATGACAATCAGTACCAGAACTATTATCGGAGTAATCAGAGTACTCTTCTTAAATTTTTGAATTCTATAAGCAGGTACCTGCCACCATTTCATTGAAATCGTCCCCTAAAAACAAATAATCAACCGAGCCAACCTGATTGTCCACCACAGTTGACATAAATAGTTTACGATTTCTTAATTTTCATGTCAAACGGTTTTTCGAAAATTATGTAACCTTTTTTTAAAAATATCAAATAATCGAACATTCGTTTTGTGTAGAATTTACGGGCTTTTTTTATGTTATTTATTAAATGTGCACCGTTCACTTATGTTAACCGTAAAAGAAAGCTTTGGGTTACATAAGTTCGTACATGTCCTTGGCATCTTCCTTGTGAATAGTCTCTGTAATGCTGAGGATCTTGGCGGTTACGGTTTTTTCGCCGAACTTGATTGAAATGACATCTCCAACCTTAACATCCGTCGAGGCCTTGGCCACTTTATCGTTGACACTTACCCTTCCGGCATCGCATGCCTCATTGGCGACTGTTCTTCTTTTTATAAGTCTTGATACTTTTAAATATTTGTCTAATCTCATTTATTCTGCCTTTCAGATACGTAAAAAGGGCAGCTGTAAAAGCTGCCCTTGATTAGTCGATAACAATCAATTATTTCTTCTTGTTAACTTTGTCCTTTAAAGCCTTACCAGCTTTGAACTTAGGAGCCTTAGAAGCTTTGATTTTGATCTTTTCTTTTGTTAAAGGATTAAGACCTGTTCTAGCAGCTCTCTGAGCAACTTCGAATGTACCGAAGCCTACTAACTGAACCTTTCCGTCCTTCTTTGTTAACTCTGTACCAACTACGTCGATAAAAGCAGCGAGTGCCTTATCAGCATCTTTCTTTGATATACCAGCCTTGTCAGCCATAGCTGCAACTAATTCTGTTTTGTTCATTATGAACTCCTCCTATATACAATATTTTGTGCTTCGTTAGCACTTATATTATTTATAGTGTTTTTTCGGTCATTTGTCAAGGAAAAATGCCTAAATATACGCATTTTTTCATACTTTGAGCACATAATGTTGTGATTTTAGGCATTTTCAACATCATCTTTCCTGCATATGTCCCTCAGGTGTCTTGTTTTGCCCTTTTTATC
>CAMYYF010000278.1:0-2523 GCA_947303375.1 uncultured Lachnospiraceae bacterium | reverse complement strand
GTTATTTCTTTATAGCCAAAAACAATATGAAGAAGCAAAAAGGCGATATGATTACTTTCTTCATAATGACGTTTATTGCTTCTTTTATGATCTTTATGTGCCTTAACCTTATGGTTGGTGCAGTCAGAGTTATGGATACCAACAAAGAGAAGATTAAAGGCGCAGACATGCTTATCATGAAGACCAAAGAGCCGATTGCTGATTTTAAGCTTGAGGAACTGCTTGAGGGAAATGAAAATATTACGAATCTGTATAAGGACAGATATATTTCCCTGCAGCAGGCGAAGTACCGCAAAAAAGGCGTGGAAAACTGGTCAAACTATATTTTCTATCTTTTCTCATATGATGATGAGAGACCGATTCAGACAAGCAGCATAAACACATCTTCTTTTTCCGGAAATGATATAGTTCTTCCGGTATCAATGACGACAACATTTGAAGTCGGTGACAGAATAGAATTAAAAATCGGAGAGAATATTTACGAGTTTAATGTAGCAGGTTTTAACGAAGATTTTATTATCTGTTCGTCAATGAATTTTAGCGTATACAAATGCTTTCTGTCCGATAAAATGTATGAACAGATTCTGTTTGAAAATCCGTACTTAGCGGAAGAATTCAATAGTTATAATTCCAATTTGTCTCAAAAAGCAATTAAGAATAATTTATCCGACGAAAAGATTCTGGAAGATATATATAATGACCTGAATACCTGGATGATCTCTTATTCAAAAACTCATCCGGATGCAAATCTCGGCGCAAGCATGAACTTTATTCCCGCTAGCATGATGAAAACCGCGAACATGATTTTACCGTATATGTTTATCAGTATTGTCTTGGTTTTTGCAGTAATAGTCTTGGCCATAGCATTCGTTGTAATAGATTTCTCGATTAAGAATTTTATTATGACCAATATGAAAAACACAGGCATTATGGAGGCAAGCGGATACACCATAAAAGAAATGACAATAATCCTTTTGGTACAGCTTCTTTTAGTGTCAGGCGTAGGAAGTATCGCGGGTGTGGTTTTGGGAGCACTTCTTCAGGGCAAACTCGGATTTATAATGCTTTATCTTTTAGGATTGTCATGGAATCAGAAAGCCGATGTGCTTGTCATGGCAGGTGTTGTAATCGGAATATGCTTCCTTGTGGGTGCATTCACGCTTTTCCTTGGAAGAGAATATAAGAAAACCAGTGTTCTTGAAGCATTAAGAGGCGGAATTAACAACCACAGTTACAGAAAAAATTTCTTTCCTTTTGATAAAAGTTCACTTCCGGTATTCTTAAACATCGCCATGAAAGAAACGTTCGGGAAATTTAAGTCTCAGATAGGCATTATTGCAATAATGGCAGTTCTTGCATTCTCTGCCGCAATGGGCTTTGGAATATATGAGAATCTGGGCAAAGATGTTGATGCACTGCTTCGTATATCCGGTACGGAACTTCCCGATGCGGATGTTGCGGGCGATAAGAATATGGCTGAAACAATTAAGAACTTTGAAAGTGTTGACAGAATCAGCTATGAAGTCTGGACAGGACTTGATTTTAAAGTCGGCAATAAAACCAAATCGGTAACTACAAGGGTTATGGCAGATACTTCAAGAATGCGTGATGACTATGTAGTTGAAGGAAGATGGCCTAAGTATGAAAACGAAGTAGCGGTAGGAACCCTTCTTGCCAATAATATGGACCTTAAAGTTGGGGATACAATTACTGTCAAAAACGGCGAAGAGAATGCTTCATATATCATAACAGGATTGGTTCAGACCTTTAACAATATGGGTCAGATGGGCTATTTGACGGAAGAAGGATTTGGAAGAGTCGGCGGTTCGATGCCTATAGGTTCGATACAAATCTATCTGAAAAAAGGATATACATATGATGATTTAGACAAAGAGTTTAAAGACGTTTATCCCGAATCCGAATTGACTGACGATGTTGAAGCTACCGGCGGACTCTTCACAATGCTTAAAGTATCCATGCAGGCGATTCTTGCAATCATCATGTTTGTTACAGTTTTTATTGTGGCACTGGCAGAAGCATTGATAATTCGTACCAAGATCACGAAAGACTGGAGAAACCTGGGAGTATTCAAAGCTCTTGGTTTTTCATCAAAAGAACTTATCCTTCAGGTAATGTTTTCGAATATTCCCGCAATAATATTCGGTATTGTGATTGGTCTTGTATCGGTTACATTCCTTGGCAGTAAAGTAATGCTTTTGATGTTCGCAATATTCGGTTTCAGAAAAGTACCGTTTTCACTTTCGGCGGTTGCATACATCTCGGTAGTATTGGTAATCACAGGTGTTGCGCTGTTAGTATCATACATTAACGGAACCAGAATCAAGAAACTTGAACCCGTAAAGATGATTACGGAAGAATAATAAATTCACACGCCCGAAGGGAAACTTTCGGGCGTAATAGCATTTGCGTACAATGTTGACAAAGTGTACACTTTGTACATATAATTGAATCAGATAAAACATAAGCTCATAAAAGGAGGTTTATCATGGATTTATTAAATGC
>CAMYYF010000277.1:0-2531 GCA_947303375.1 uncultured Lachnospiraceae bacterium | reverse complement strand
TATCCGACCCATCCTGCTGCCTTCGGGTGAAAAGGTTTTAAGATGTTGTACATCGGAATTGTCTCGAGTTCGAGGTTTCCAAACTCATGATATGTGCCGGGCTTAACTGTTTCGATTTCTTTTATTCCCGATTTCTCCTTGGCCTTTGCTTCCATCTTTTCAGGCACCACGAGAACTGTATCGTCCTTTTTAATCTTGTCGATATCCTCTGGCGAAAAATGATCGTAGTGATCGTGTGTGATTAAGATGTAGTCCGCATCGTGTGTTTCGTCATCAATCTTAAAAGGATCAATATAAATCGTACCAACATCCGATTTTATGCGGATGCTGTTCTGCTTAAAAACATCAATATTGTCAATCATACATATCCTCTCCCAACAGAAATATATATCATTATAGCATATTTTAATCTAAAAAGAGACTTCAGTTAGAAAGTCTCTTTTATGAATGATTAACTGTTTATGAAGTTTTCAATTATGTTGTTTACTTCATCAGGATTGTCGGTGTTGGAATTGTGTCCCGCGCCCTCAATCCATTCGATGGGTAAGCCGGTCTCTTCGGCCCACGCTTCGTTGTAGCGTTTCGTGTATCCTGCGTGGTCTTTGGTGCCGCAGATTAAAAGTGCAGGACATGTGATTTCGTACGGCAAGTCAGCCTTTATGGCCTGCGCTACGATATAATATCCGTGGCCGACAAGCTTAGCATATCTCGCCTGATCCTTATCATATGTAAGCATCATTCTGTACATGCAGCCTCTGCCGTAACGCGTGTTTGCAACACCGTCCGTACCGTGGCGCATTAAGAGCTTCCATGGATACATTCTGTACATCGGCTCAGTGTGCTCGAGGAATTTAATCTCCCAGTCTTTATAATACTTTCTCTGAAGCGGAGACGAATCAATCGAAATAAATCCTGCAATCTTTGCGGGGAAAAGCTCTGCATACATCTGCGCAATATATCCGCCCATTGACTGGCCTATTAAAATCGGATGGTCGTAACCCTCTTTTATGAGGATATCATTTAACCACCTTGCTATGTCTTCAATCGTAAAATCCATCTCAAAAGGATAGGAAAATGCATGGCCCGGCGCATCCCAGACAAACACTGAATAGTCATATTGGAAGTACTGAATCTGCTTTATAAAAAGTCTGTGGTCTGCCGTAAGTCCGGGCAAAAATACGAGCTGCGGCGCGCCCTCTTTCTTTTCGTTGGTCCAGTAAACGATACTTCCCCCGGGTGTTTTAAATTTTTTTCTTTTCATAACATTTAACCCTCGCGTATTTGCACGTTTTTGGAAAAATAATACTCTAAAACTGCTTATGGCAGTAAATACAGCCGTAAAGATTCTTCTCCTGCAGTCTGCCGCAGTGCGGGCATTTAACCCTGGTGCGGGGAGGGTCTGTGTTAATCGGAGTAGTTCCTTTATAATCCGAAGGCTTGATATATTTGAAAATGTTGTTTACAAGATTGGTGATGGAATCATCATTTTCCAGAACCTGCGCCTGTTTTCTTACGAATGCCTTCGGCAGATCTGATATATCATCGCACGCAAAGAATATCTGTTTCTTCGGATCTTTTTCTTTTAGTCTTAAAAATCTGGTCCACTCGTTCTTAACCCATGTGGCTTCGAAGTATTCGGGCTTTGTGCCGATTACAACCATTACGGGTGCACTCTTTAAGGCTGCGAAAATATACGGCTCGAATTCTATGCCGAGCTTGTCTTTTAGGGTAACTCTTGAAAAGAATACTTTATAGCCAATTGCAGTGAGTCTGTCGTATAATTTCATTCCGACTTCGCTGTCATAGGTCTGCTTGCCGTCGTCGGTTTCCTTGTAGCAGATGAAGACATCGTAAGGCTTTTCGTTGCTTGCGATATTAAGATACTCTACCTGAATCTGGTAGATTTGTTCTGCTGCTGCGGTAATCTGTTCCTTTTGCTCTTCATCGCAGAGTTCGACCGCTTCAATAAAGTACGGCGATGCTAATATGCTCTCGTCTTTTATTCTGTGAAGAGTCGGCAGATATTTGCCGCTCACGGGATCTTCGACATATTCGATACCGTAATCGCAGAGGGTTTCGGACCATAAAATATCCGCAAAAGGAGGATTCGTCTCGAGAATCTCCTCATATATTTCAAATGCTCTGTCAAATTCGCATTGCTGTCTTAATTTGTTGGCTCTGTTGAGCGCATCGATATAGTTGCCGGTTTCGCCGCAGATGATGTTGGTTACGCCGCAAAATTCGCATGTACAGACCGAACTGTTAACTTTTAATACGCCTCCGCAGGATTGACAGTTGATTACTTCTACTTTCATTTTTATTCTCCCTTTTATCTCATAAAAGAGTTGCTGCTTGCAACCTCTCTTATTGTAACATAAAAAGTCCCAAAGAAATATAATTCTTCGGGACTTTTGTGATAGTTTTTTAAGTCTGTTATTTTGGTTTGTGCGCATTCCAGAATTTGTTTTCGCCTGCATCAATCTGGCTTAAATCTTCAATTCCGTATGCTTCCATAATTTTTTTGAGTTTCG
>CAMYYF010000276.1:0-2543 GCA_947303375.1 uncultured Lachnospiraceae bacterium | reverse complement strand
ATAAAGGCTTACAGAGAAATAAAGAGTCCGGAATATATTCCGGACTCTTTTCTATTTCTACACAGATTCTCAAAAAACTGTCAATTATTGTTCCGTTTTGTCATGTACCGTTTTTGAATAAAATACAAATTCGTTATCTCGCTTTATTTCTTCATATCCAAGCTTAGTATAAAAACTGTTTGTCCTGACATTCCAAATGGGTGTATCAAGCGTAATTTCTTTTACTTCAGGAAACATTTTCTCAATTTCCTGAATCATAAAGATTCCATACCCTTTTTTGAAATGCTCCGGAGCAACGAATATCCTGCCAACGTTCAGTTCGTCTTCCTTCAAAAAAAGGATTGCTCCGCCGACAATCAAACCTTCATCCGTAAGTTTATACAAATGCCCCTGCCTTGCCATTTTCGTATGAAAAGATACTGACATATATCCGGGAGGTCCTTCCGGCGATGGTGCTCCGACTGAAACATCACTGTCAAAAGCACGCTTCGATATTCCGTTCAGTGTAAGCGCATCAGAAGCGCTTGCCTTTAAAAGCTGTAAACTCATATTAATTCTCCGTTTGAATGTTCAGATTGGTATTTTCTACCGCTTTCCATCAGGTTTCTTCCAAAATCTTCAACGCTTCTTTATAATCCCGGCCGAGAACTTCCTGCACCTTCTGAAATTCATGTTTTTCATGCAGTCTTGTCTGTACTTTAAGGAATTCCTTCTTTCCGTACTTCCTGATATAAAGCGATTGGGCTTTAGCCGCATTTGCTCCGTCATTGGACGGCACGAAGAAGCCTTTCTCACATGTTTCAAGTTCACTGCATTCGTAACAGCCGTCTATATTTTTTTCATTACAGCATTTTACGTTGGGGCATATTCTGCCTTCGGATTATATGGCAAAAGAGCATGTATTATACTCTGTTCTGCAGCCTCCGCACCACGCTCCGAGGAAACAATGATTGCATGATAATCCGCAGATTGCAACAGGATCCGCTCCTTTTCTGGCTATCTTGCAAAGTTGGTTCTTTATGCGCTGCATTGCTTCAATGTGCATAATCCAGTGGCGTGAAAAAGGCATTTGGATAAGGCCTTTTACATCTTTGCCACACCAGTAATCTATAAGCCAGAATGCTTCTTCATCTTCGCTGACGCATTTGCTTTTTATAAGCTTTTGTTTTGTATCTTCGCCGAATTTTCTTTTTAAATCTTTGTATTGTAATTCTAAAAGAATCTTATCACTCGATTCTTTTACGGCCTTTGTGTAAAGATAGAGTTCTTTTATATTCAGTTTCTTTGAGAACGCTGTTATTTCTTCCCCTCTTAATTCATTAGCCGTTGTAATGATTGGAGATGCGATTTTTTTAAGATATTTTTCTTTGAAAAGAATCTGCTCATCCTCTGCAATCATCTCGTGAGCCACGATATCTTCTATCCTGAAAGTATGCCATATGGAAAATGCCAGAGTCGTGCTGTGAACTCCGTTCGCACCTGCAAAAGGCGCCTGATAAAAAGCTTCTTCAGGATAACCTTCAACAATCCATGTTATCTGCTGAAACAGTTCTTCCCTGAACTCGATCAGTTTTTTTATGGCTTCGCCAAATGTGGCTTCTTTTGATAAAAGTTTCTGAATTTCCTTATTCTTTTCCGACCAGTCTTTATTCATTGTTATATCCCCCATTTCCTCAATCTATATTTTTATCACCGATACATGCGTTATTCCATTGGCTTCATCAGGATACTCCCTGTCAAACTCCATTCCGATTGCTTCGGCGGTTTTGATGGAGGGCAGATTCGTGTATTTGCAGTATGAATAAAATGCAGGATAATCTGTGTTTTCCTTCGCCCATTCAAGTACGCCTTTGGCTGCTTCCTTCGCGTATCCATTATGCTGTTTATCCCTTCGGATATGATATCCAATTTCGGGAAGCATCTCGCCTTCGATATTCTGTAAAGTCAGTCCGCAGTCACCAATCATTTCGCCGGTATCTTTTAGGCACACAGCCCAAAGACCGAAGCCATCTTTAACGTAGCGGTTCATATTTCGTTCTATCCAGTCTCTGACTCTTTTCTCATCGAAAGTATACGGATAATGCTGCATTATCTCAGCGTCTGCAAGGACCTTATACAATGCATCAAAATCATCCATGCTCATTTCCCGCAAAAAAAGTCTGTCGGTTTCCAAAATTATCTTCATCTGTATTTAATGTGTCCTTTCCTCGCCTGACACTTCGTAAGCGGTATATTCGTGCGAGAACTCATATCCCAGTTTTTCTGCAAGACGTACCGAATTCATATTCTGTGCATCCCAGCTCGGATACAATCCTTCATCAAGGCAACGTAAGATAAGTGCGGCACACACGACAGTCGCAAGCCCTTTTTACGCTCCGACTCTACGGTATCAACCTCTATCTCGATTCCTTCTTTGTACCTTGTGTATGAGGATGCACCGGCCACAATCTGACCTTCTTTGAGAATCACCATGCCTCTTCCGATCTCGAGATATTTTTCCTTGCTTCCAAATGATGAAACAAAATCTCTCGTTACGGGATCCG
>CAMYYF010000275.1:0-2549 GCA_947303375.1 uncultured Lachnospiraceae bacterium | reverse complement strand
ACATTCCATACCGGTGGTGTTGCTGGTAACGATATTACTCAGGGTCTTCCCAGAGTTGAAGAGCTTTTCGAAGCAAGAAAACCTAAGGGACTTGCTATTATCTCCGAGTTTGGCGGTACGGTATCCATTACCGAGACCAACAACAAGAGAGAAATCGTTGTTGCTAACGATGAGCAGTCCAAGACATATCTCATTCCTTACGGTTCAAGAATCAAAGTTCAGGAAGGCGACGTTATCGAAGCCGGCGACGAACTTACCGAAGGTAGTGTAAATCCTCACGATTTACTTGAGATTAAGAAGATAGATGCGGTTGAGAATTACCTTATCTGCGAAGTACAGAAGGTTTACGGTCTCCAGGGTGTTGATCTTTCCGATAAGCACATCGAAGTTATCGTTCGCCAGATGTTAAAGAAGCAGAGAGTAGAGAGCGCCGGAGATACAGAATTACTTCCCGGAAGCCTTGTAGACAGACTTGACCTTGAAGATATCAACAACGAGCTTCTTGCAAACAATCCCGATGCGGAGCCTGCAGTAGCAAGCGATATCATCCTCGGTATTACAAAGGCTGCTCTTGCAACCAACTCATTCCTTTCGGCAGCTTCCTTCCAGGAGACCACAAAGGTTCTTACCGATGCCGCTATCAAGGGCAAGGTTGATCCTCTTATCGGTCTTAAGGAAAATGTTATCATCGGTAAACTTATTCCTGCCGGTACAGGTATGAAGAGATACCGTGACGTAGAACTTGATGTTCCTAATCTTTACAGAAGAACAATTGAGAACTACAACGAAGAAATCATCGAAGATAACGAAGAAGCAGAGACAATCGATACAGATGAAGAATAAAATCTGACAGGTGCCCGGCGCTAGGTTAGCGCCGGGTGCTATATTTTTAAAAAACAATTGACATTGACAACTCAAGTAAGTATAATAATAAGGCGCGCTTTTTGTGCGTCTTTTATACTGCGCAAAAAAATCGCGTAAAATAATATAAGGAGGAAAATCTAATGCCGACAATTAATCAGTTAGTACGTAAGGGAAGAAAGACATCCGAAAAGAAGTCTAAGGCACCTGCTTTGCAGTCAAGCTTTAACTCTTTACACAAAAAGGCTGTCGAAGCACCTTCTCCTCAGAAGAGAGGCGTATGTACAGCTGTTAAAACTGCAACACCTAAGAAGCCTAACTCAGCTCTTCGTAAGATCGCCAGAGTTCGTCTTTCCAATGGTATTGAAGTAACCAGCTACATTCCCGGTGAAGGTCACAACCTTCAGGAACACAGCGTAGTATTGATCCGTGGCGGTAGAGTAAAGGACCTTCCCGGTACCAGATACCACATTATCCGTGGTACACTTGATACCGCAGGTGTTGCTAACCGTAAGCAGGCTCGTTCAAAATACGGCGCTAAGAGACCTAAAGCAGGTAAGTAATTTTTAGGTTTGTACCACAAACAGAACTAATTTAAGTGTTGGGATTCAGATTTTGGCTTAGTGCTATAGATTGAACACAGCACGAACACATTAGAGGACACATGTGAGTACCGAAGATTTAATTTCCGCAAATTAGCCGATTTATTCGGATGAGCGGAGAAGAAAGAGCAATTTGCTCTTAATTCCATTAATAATTAAGGAGGGAAGAATCGTGCCACGTAAAGGACATATTCAGAAAAGAGATGTATTGGCAGATCCCTTATACAATGACAAGGTAGTTACCAAGCTTATCAACAACATTATGTTAGATGGTAAGAAGGGCGTAGCTCAGAAGATTGTATACGGTGCATTTGCTCAAGTAGAAGAAAAAGCCGGTAAACCTGCCCTTGAAGTATTCCAGGAAGCTATGAACAACATCATGCCCATGCTGGAAGTTAAGGCTCGTCGTATCGGTGGTGCCACATATCAGGTACCTATCGAGGTTCGCCCTGACAGACGTCAGGCACTCGGATTACGTTGGCTTACCACATACGCTAGAAAGCGTGGTGAGAAGACAATGGAAGACAGATTAGCAAACGAAATTTTAGATGCTGCAAACAATACCGGTGCTGCAGTAAAGAAGAAAGAAGATGTGCATAAGATGGCTGAGTCCAACAAGGCTTTCGCACATTATCGTTTCTAATTATAGTAGGAGGAAAAAGCATTGGCTGGAAGAGAATATCCGCTTGAGCGGACCAGAAATATCGGTATCATGGCTCACATCGATGCCGGTAAGACAACAACTACCGAGCGTATCCTTTACTATACCGGTATCAACCATAAGATTGGTGAGACTCATGATGGTGAGTCTACAATGGACTGGATGGAGCAGGAAAAGGAAAGAGGTATTACCATTACTTCCGCTGCTACAACTTGCCATTGGACATTACAGGATCATTGCAAACCCAAGGCAGGCGCTTTAGAGCATCGTATCAACATTATCGATACACCGGGCCACGTTGACTTCACTGTAGAAGTTGAGCGTTCACTCCGTGTACTTGACGGTGCTGTAGGTGTATTCTGTGCTAAGGGTGGTGTAGAACCTCAGTCTGAAAACGTTTGGAGACAGGCTGATACATACAACGT
>CAMYYF010000274.1:0-2564 GCA_947303375.1 uncultured Lachnospiraceae bacterium | reverse complement strand
ATTTGTTTCATTCCTCGGTGCTTTGAAAAATCAGGGAATTACTGAGGGTAGTATAATAGACATGAAGGTAACGATGCCTAACGGAGAAGTTTTTCAGTCAAATATTAAACTTACTCCCGAAGACATTGAATTAATCAGGGGATTAGCGGGACAGGTTAAATGAGAGTAGCCACCGAAGAGGAAGACAGACTTCTTCAGAAAATATCATTTTTGGAAAGTGATATTTACAATCTTGAAAATGAAGTAATGCTTTGCGAGTCAGAGGCAAAGGGGGTTCGCGAACTAAGGAGAAGGTATACGGTAAAATTTTTTACCGTTATAGTTGTCTGCGCTTTTTTAATTATTCTATCATCAGGTTATCTTATTAATATAAAAGCCGACTGGCGCCTTACCGTGGCAATTTATCTCGGTTCGGGCGGCCTCGGATTTTTTGCTCTCGGATTCCTTATATACACTATTATTTTCCTTGTAAGATATTTTGCCGCAACTTCAAAATCTGCATCCGCTGCGGCATTTGCGGAAAAAATCGGCGTTGAAAATCTCGATGAAAAAGAGACTGTAAATCTTGCCAAATTATCCAATCTCAAAAAGAATATAAAAGATAATCGTACATCGCTTGATGAGAATACAAAGGCTTATTTTGAACTCAAGGAAAAGAACGATAAGATTTTCGACGAAGAAATTGCTTCGGGTAAAAGAAAGCCCGATTTTAATTTTGATGCTTATAACAACTATATCGAAGTTACAAACGAATGGATTGATTTCAACAAACTTAAAGTAGAGCATTTAAGATTATCCAACCGTAAAAAGGTTCTCGAAAAAGAAGTCGAAGGTATGATTATAAATGAGGATAAATGTAAAAAAAGCATAATCTGGTTTTCTATTCTGATTCTTCTTCATGTCGCTACCATTATTGCTCTTATTATTTCTTCAAATTTTATCGAACCTGAGCTGGTTCCGATTCTTAATATTGTAATTGTTATTTTCTTTATGATTACCGGAATAGTGGTGATTATTAATCTTGTGAATTTCATCACCAAACTTCCTTATATTTCCGATTCAACATTGGCTCTTTTTGTAGCAGACAAGCTTGGTATTGATCAGACCAAAAAAGATTTAAAAGACATGATGGCAGAGATAGATACTTCAGCTGTTAAGATAAATGATTTATCTGAAAAGATAAAAGAATATAAAGATATGTTTGCCAAACAGAGAGACGAGAATTTTTCATGAAACCATCTGATGCACTGGTATACAGATTTTTTCAACCGTTTTTCACATTGCTTTTTTGGATTCTTTACAATCCGAAATACGTGAACAAATCTGTTATACCGAAAAAAGAACCCTGCGTTATAGCAGGAAATCACAATTGCATTTTAGACCCGATTTATGTTTATACATCCTCCACCAGAGTGGTGCATTCGCTTGCTAACAAGGAATTGCATGACGGGACATTCGGATGGCTTTTTAAATCGATAGGCTCGATACCTGTTGATATGAAAGCAAAACATAACGGCGGAGCACTTAATGCTGCGATTGATTATCTAAACAGAGGTTATGCGATTAATGTTTCGCCCGAGGGTAAGAGAAACTTTACCGAGGAAACGCTGCTTCCTTTTAAACCCGGTGCTGTTGTAATGGCTCAAAGGACAGGATGTAAACTTATACCGTATGCGGTAACGGGCGATTACAAATTTCGAAGCAGAACCTTAAAGATTACTTACGGCGAACCGCTTGATATCAAAGATCTTTCCGTGGAAGAGGCCAACAAACTCTTATATGATACGGTAAAGCAAATGATGATTGATAATAATTTCCACCCCAGAAAAGAAAAATTCGTAAAACATAAAAAGAAGGACTAGAAAAATGGAACAGGTAAAAACACCCTGGTATTCGTCATATGACGGAGTAAGAGAGCATTTGGAATATCCGGACTATTCGATTTATCTGCTTTTGGAAGAATCGGCCAAAAAGAGAGAAGGGCTGACAGCATACAATTATTTCGGCAAATGTGCCACCTATAAAGAATTTCTCGAACAGATAGACGCTGCAGCGCGCTCCTTTATTCAGATGGGAGTAAAGCCCGGGGACATCGTCAGCATCTGCATGCCCAATACACCTGAGGCTTTAATATCTTTTTATGCCGTCAATAAAATCGGCGCAGTGGCCAATATGATTCATCCTTTGTCGGCCGAAAACGAAATCAAATATTATGTAAACCTGACCGAAAGCAGGATTATAGTCACAATCGATCTGGCTTTAAATAAAATCATACATATTTTACCTGAAACAAAACTTGAAAAAATAGTTCAGGTGAGTGTTGCGGATTCAATGCCCGTTGCAATCGGTGTCGGTTATTTTATGAAAAAGGGCAGAAAACTGCATTTCGAAAAATGTGATATTAACATCAAATGGAGTGACTTTATAAAGAGCGGCAAACAGTATACGGGTGAGACGTTATATAAGCCCGATAAGAACGATACAGCCGCCATACTTTATTCGGGCGGTACGAGCGGATTTCCCAAAGGTATCGAACTTACAAATCTTAATTTCAATGCACTGGC
>CAMYYF010000273.1:0-2566 GCA_947303375.1 uncultured Lachnospiraceae bacterium | reverse complement strand
GTTCTTGATATCTTAAAGAAATATTATGATATTGAGGAAGAAGATTTCCTTTCCGCAGAACTTGAAATCGTTCCTGCAGGTAAAGCAAGAGAAGCAGGCTTAGACCGTTCAATGGTACTTGGTTACGGTCAGGACGACAGAGTGTGCGCATTCCCTTCTTACAAATCAATGCTTAAGGTTAAGAAGGTTAAAAGAACCGCAGTTTGCATTCTTACAGACAAGGAGGAAATCGGTTCTGTAGGCGCTACGGGAATGCAGTCTCAGTTATTTGAAAACGTAATGGCAGAGCTCTTAAATCTCTGCGATGATTATTCAGAGATTAAATTAAAGAGAATGCTTGCAAATTCAAATATGCTTTCAAGCGATGTATCAAGTGCATTCGATCCTTCATATGCATCAAGCTTTGACAAGAAGAATGTTGCTTATCTAGGAAAAGGAATGGTGCTTTGCAAATTCACAGGCTCTAGAGGTAAATCAGGCTCTAACGATGCCAATGCGGAATATCTCGGAGCATTAAGAAGCATTTTCGCAAAAGATAATGTTGACTTCCAGCTCGCAGAACTTGGTAAGGTAGATCTTGGCGGTGGCGGAACAATCGCATTTATGCTTGCAAAATACGGTATGAATGTAATCGACTGCGGTGTAGCTGTTCTTAATATGCATGCACCTTACGAAGCTACCAGCAAGGCCGATATTTACGAGACTTATCGCGGATATATTTCATTCTTGAAGAATATGTAATATGGAATTAAAGAAATCTGACTTTTACTACGATCTTCCCGAAGAACTGATTGCACAGGACCCGCTTGCGGATCGTTCTTCGTCAAGACTTCTTAAACTGAATAAATATACCGGTGAGTTTTCACATCATCATTTCAGCGATATTATCGATTATCTGAACCCCGGAGACTGCCTGGTCCTTAACAATACCAAGGTTATTCCCGCGAGACTGTTTGGTGTGAGAGAAGGTACCGGAGCAAGTGTAGAGTTTCTTTTACTAAAAAGACTTTCGGATACCGATTGGGAATGCCTGGTTAAGCCCGGCAAAAAGGCAAAAATAGGATATACGTTTTCCTATGGTGACGGAATTTTAAAGAGTACGGTAATTGATATAACACCCGAAGGCAACCGTATCATCAGATTTGAATTTGACGGTATTTGGGAAGAGATACTTGATAAGCTCGGTGAAATGCCGCTTCCTCCGTACATTACTCATAAACTTCAGGATAAGAACAGATACCAGACCGTATATGCAAAATACGACGGTTCTGCGGCTGCACCTACGGCCGGACTTCATTTTACAAACGAACTGCTCAAGAAAATAGAGGATAAAGGCGTTAAGATTGCCTATGTTACTTTACATGTCGGCCTCGGAACTTTCAGGCCCGTAAAAGAAGACAATATTCTCGACCATCATATGCATTCCGAATGGTATCAGGTTACAAAGGAAACGGCTGATATTATTAATGAAGTCAAGAAAAACGGCGGAAGAATTATCTGTGTCGGAACCACGAGCTGTCGTACGATTGAGTCGGCTTCTGATGATGACGGTACGGTCAGAGCGGAGAGCAGGGATACAAGTATATTCATTTATCCCGGATACAAATTTAAAGTTTTAGACTGCCTTATTACAAACTTCCATCTGCCGGAATCGACGCTTATTATGCTTGTTTCAGCACTTGCGGGCAGAGAGAATGTTTTAAAGGCTTATGAAGAAGCCGTAAAAGAGAGATACAGATTCTTTTCATTCGGAGACGCAATGTTTATAGACGACAAGTAATACGCCAATTATTTTCCTTTTTTTAGGGTGTTTTGGCAAATTGCCTTGATATGAACATATATTTGGGTTATTTTCACCCAAAAAACACTATATATTGCATTATTATGTCGTTTATAGCGTATTTTAGTATACTTTATCTGTTGTAATTTTTTTGAAAATATGTCATATTTGCATTAAGATGATGCAAGTATGACTTTTTTGTTTGAGAGCAATATATTTCAAGAAAACATTAAGTACAATATTGCAAATAAAACAATTTACGCAAGATATTTATTAATTCCACATAAAATGAAAGGAAATAAGCTATGAATATTGCAGAAGCAAAAGAAAAAGTGAATTTAATCAGGGATAACATCGGAAAGGTAATAGTCGGAAAAGACGAAACTGTAAAGAACGTGCTGATTTGCCTTATTGCCGACGGACATGTGCTTCTTGAGGATCTTCCCGGCACAGGCAAAACCATGCTCGCGAAATCTTTATCGCAGTCCATCAATGCAAAGTTCAGCCGTATTCAGTTTACACCCGATTTGCTTCCTGCGGATATCATTGGTCTTAACGTATATAACAGAGCAAGCGAGAAATTTAATTTTATTCCCGGCCCCATCATTACAAACATTCTGCTTGCGGATGAAATTAACCGTGCGACTCCCAGAACCCAGTCCGCTCTTCTTGAAGCAATGCAGGAGAGACAGGTTACTGTTGACGGTGTCAGCAGAAAACTCGAATCGCCCTTCTTTGTAATTGCGACTCAAAACCCTGTTGAGACAGCAGGTACATTCCCTCTTC
>CAMYYF010000272.1:0-2569 GCA_947303375.1 uncultured Lachnospiraceae bacterium | reverse complement strand
TTCGTAAAAGAAATGGCACATACATCATCTCTAGCAATCATCCTCGTTCCCGAGCTTTGCAGAGATGAAATACACGATACCGCAGAGTCTCTTTTATCATGTATAAAAATCATGTATGAAAAGAAAGAAAGATTTGAGGTCTGCATTTACAACGACATCTCCTGCGATTACACGTTTTTTACTGTTACAGATGAAGCAGGTTTGCTTGAGGCAATGACGCATTTTTACTGCCAGCCTTTATATGAAGGCAGAGAAAATGCTTTGAATACATATCTTCACTCTTCCGGTAAGATTGCAACCGTAATTCATATTATCGGAAAGACGATTAAGATCAGCGAATAAGAATTTAGGTAACTTGTAAATATTTAGGTAGGTTTACATAACATATGATATCCTGGCTTGACAAAATCATTTACAAAAAAGAAATAAAGGATAACAAACTCATTGTCGGCGAAGTAACGCAGACAAAGAAGAGCAACCGTTTTCTTATATGCCTTTTTAAAGGCATTCTGGTTTATATTGCCACTTACTGCTCTATCTGTGGCCTTTTGGATGCTTTTGAGATTGAATACAACAGACCTATTATTATAATAGCTTTTGCATTTTTCTCGTTTTACGTTTCTTTCCTTTACTTTAACAAACTGATTTTCTATGTCTTTTATATCATTTTGTTTATAGCCTTCACCGTTGAACTTGCAAGATATTATATGGTGGCTAACTCAGGTTTCCAGGCGATAATAAACATCGTATTTGAAGAATATTCCGATTATTTCGGACTTGCCGCTATCCGTGAAGGTTTGGAAACTGTTACAAACAGATATTTTACCGTTACGGTTGCCGCACTCTTTTTAGGAGCATTTACCGCTATTCTTTTAAACGTAACCATTTCCGGTTATATGAATGCGTTTGAGACGGCGCTGGTAACATTCCCATATATTGAAATCGCGCTTTTTATTCACAAACTGCCTTCAGCAATATATCTTTTAGGACTTTTATTCGTCTATACAAGCGTTGTTTTTCTTCAGTTATCAAGGCATTCAAGGATGCAGGTCAAAGGGAAACGAACTCATGAATTTATGCGAATAAAAATGCGGCGCGAGGATCGATACGCATATCAATCGGATATACCTGTATTTTTGTATTCATTCGGTTATTCCTTTATTATTTCGCTTATCATTATCCTCGTATTGAAAGCACCGTTAAGTTTACCGATTTCACCTGTTCCCGGAAACGCTATTCACAAGCAAACACAGGAATATGTAAAAATACTTGTTCAGTCAGGTTTTTCCGGATTTTTTGATTCATACTCATCTACCGGTGGTCTTTCAGGCGGACGTCTCGGAGGTGTCAGCCAGGTAAGACCTGATTTCGAAACTGATCTTGAGGTTACATTTGTACCAATTAATTATGAAACCATTTATCTTAAAGGTTTTACGGGAAGCAACTATATATCTTCCGGATGGTATTCAAGCACTACGGACTTTACACCTTTCGAAAACACAAGAGAATATGATTTCGGAAATACCGCAAAAATGCATGTGGAAAATATCGATGCAGATACAAGATTTAACTATCTTCCTTATTTTTCGAGCACAGACGATATTGAATATCCCGAAACAAGCAATAATATATACGAAATTATATATAAACCTGTTTTAAGCGAGGATGATTATAACAAAAAAATTGATGATTCACTTATTACGGATGAAGATTATTACAATTATGTTTACGATACCTGTCTTACCGTTCCGGATGATTTAAAAGAGACATTGGATGAAACTTTAACCAATATAACTCCTTCGGATAGTGATGACATCAACCAATACAGATTAGAATCTGCAAAAGCCATTTATAATTATTTTTATAACAACTTCAGTTATACCATGGCGCCCGGCAGAACTCCTTACAGAAGAGATTTTGTAGAATATTTTTTGACTCATCAGCAAAGAGGTTTCTGTGCACATTTTGCATCCGCCACTACTCTTTTACTTCGTGAAATGGGCATTCCTGCGAGGTATTGCGAAGGCTACTGCATTCCCATATCTCTTGTTTATGAGAACGCCATAATGACTGATGATGACTATAATGAATGGTACAGCGGAGGAAAAGATATCGATCTGGAAGCCGTTCTTAAAGTACCTGTAAACGATTCATATGCACATGCATGGATAGAAATTTATCTTGATGGATACGGATTCGTTCCTTTCGAGGCAACGATACCTTCATTCGGAGAAGACGATAATGATTTAAGTCGTTTTTCATTCGGTTTCTTCTCTGCAATCACTGCCAATACATTGAATTTTGAGGAGTTCGGAACAACAATTAATCCCAACTCAGGAAATAACAGCGGCTTTAATATCAACAAGATTTTTGACATCTTTAATTTCAATACCGCAAACGTACGAGTAACGGTAATGAGAATATTTGCGATATTTATCGGAGCAGCTGTTCTTTACTTCTTAATAAGATTTTTGGTAATTCGCATAAAACTTGCCGTATATCGTAAGAATAATGACGAATATCATCTTGTAATATATGAATATTCCAAACTTTCTGCTATGCTTAAGAG
>CAMYYF010000271.1:0-2587 GCA_947303375.1 uncultured Lachnospiraceae bacterium | reverse complement strand
GTTGAAAGTCTGCCGAGTCTTCCGTAAACCTTCTGATTGGCATTATCTCTGACGGAACATGTGTTATAAACGGTTAAATCTGCGTTTTCGTCTTCGATTACGGTAAATCCCGCAGACTTCAAAATGCCCGAGATTTTTTCGGAATCCCTGGCATTCATCTGACAACCGAATGTTTCAACGCAAGCGGTTATATCTCTTTTCTTTTCTTCTTTTAAATCGGCAACAACTTTTTTAAGAAGTTCGAGATATTTATATTGTCTTTCGAGTTCTTCTTTGTTGTCGGTACTTTCAAACTGATTCATTATTTAACCTCTGACCTGACCGTTTCCGGTAATCTTATATTTGTATGAGGTTAACTCATTAAGTCCCATAGGTCCTCTGGCATGAAGCTTTTGCGTGGAAATGCCGATTTCCGCACCGAGGCCGAATTCAAAGCCGTCGGTAAATCTGGT
This sequence comes from uncultured Lachnospiraceae bacterium, assembly GCA_947303375.1. Taxonomy (GTDB): domain Bacteria; phylum Bacillota; class Clostridia; order Lachnospirales; family Lachnospiraceae; genus UBA3766. Next base: position 2,135 of record CAMYYF010000271.1, on the reverse strand, counting down.
GGAAACATTTCTGTATACGCATGCTGCATCAACACCCTTTAAGAACTTCTCTGCAGTCTCATCATTTTCTGTAATAATACAGTCGGAATGGCCTGTATTGTACTTATTGATATGCGCAATTGCTTCTTCAACAGAATCAACAGTTTTAACAGAGATAATATAATCCAGATATTCCTTAGCGAAATCCTCTTCTGTAGCATCAACACAGTCGATAACTTCTTTTGTATCCTTATCACCGCGGATTTCAACATTTTTCTCTTTTAACTTCTCTGCCATTTTAGGAAGAAGTGCTTCTCTTACGTCCTTATGAACTACCAAAGATTCGCATGCATTACATACACCGATTCTCTGAGTTTTTGCATTGAAAATAATATTTACGGCCATATCTATATCGGCGTCTTTATCAACGTAAATATGGCAGTTGCCGCTTCCTGTTTCGATAACGGGAATAGTTGAATTATTAACTACAGCCTTGATTAATCCTGCACTTCCGCGGGGAATCAAAACATCAACATATTCATTCATCTTCATAAATTCGGTAGCGGTTTCTCTGTCAGTTTTTTCGATGAGCTGAATTGCATTTTCATCGATGTTGTTTGCTTTTAAAACATCTCGGATAACCTTTGTAATTGCAAGATTGGAATTAATCGCATCGGAACCGCCCTTTAAAATGCAGACATTTCCGGACTTAAAAGTAAGTGAAAATGCATCTGCGGTAACATTGGGTCTTGATTCATATATAATTCCGATTACACCTAAAGGTACACTTACCTTTGTAATATGCATTCCGTTAGCCATAATCTTCGTATCAAGTACTTTGTTTAAAGGATCTTCAAGTGCTGCAACCTGACGGATGCCTTCGCTGATACCTTCAATTCTCTGTTCTGTCAATAAAAGTCTGTCCAAAAGACCGGCTTTCATATTTTCGGATACACCTTTATCGTAATCAATTTTGTTCTGTGCAATTATATATTCACTCTCTTTTATGAGAGTATCTGCAATCTGTAAAAGAACACCATTTCTGGTCTTTTCATCAAGAAGACCGATTGTATATTTCGCATTCTTTGCGTTTTTTCCTAATGTTTCAAGATACATGTCATTACCTCTTTGTTCGTTAACTGTCGCATCATGTTTTTCGCCAAGATTTGTGATACTTCCGTCGGCTTCTTTAATATCAATGCTGTCAAGCTGAGACTTAAGATTGGCCCTGATATTTGCCACATAAGCCTGACGAAGATTCTTCTGTTCCTCGGCTTCTTCGGGTGTTAATCCGACATCCTGAGATTTATGATACAGTTCATTTATTCTTTTAATAAGTTTCTCAATTTCCATTTTTATTCTTCACTTAATTTAGCTACAAAGTCTACAACTTCGAAATTATCATCTTTGTCGGCCACAAAAAGCGTACCGAAATCCCTTCCGTCCATGATTCTGTGAAGAATATGAATATCATCGGAATTTGCAATAATCATATCTGCACCGGATTTGGTAACTATCTGTGCTGCATGAATCTTCGTGTTCATACCGCCTGTGCCGATGGATGAACCTGTCTCGGCCTTACCCATATTAATGATTTTATCATCTATTTTTTCGACAATACTGATAAATTCTGCATCGGGATTGGTTCTTGGGTTATCGGAGAAAAGTCCGTCAATATCTGATAAAAGAATTAAAAGATCAGCTCCGATTAATGATGCAACAATGGCTGAAAGCGTATCGTTATCACCGAATTTAATTTCGAATGTTGAAATTGTATCGTTTTCATTTACGATTGGTATAACACCAAGTTCCAACAGTTGTTCAAAAGTATTGTGTGCATTGAATCTGTTAAGATCGTTTGTAATAGTATCCTTGGTCATAAGAACCTGAGCGCAGACCTGATTGTATTCAGCAAATATCTTCTGATATACCATCATAAGTCTTGCCTGACCTACAGCGGCACAAGCCTGTTTTGCAGCTATACTGTGCTTTGCATCTTTAAGATGTAAAGCTCTCTGGCCTACAGAAATTGCACCAGAGGATACAAGAATAACATCCTTACCCATATTTCTGATGTTGCAAAGTTCTCTGACCAAAGTCTCAAGTCTTGTATAGTCAATTCCGCCTGTTTCGGGATGTGTAAGACTTGATGAACC
>CAMYYF010000270.1:0-2591 GCA_947303375.1 uncultured Lachnospiraceae bacterium | reverse complement strand
AAACGATAAAAAGAATAATTATCTTTCGACAGAAAAGATTCAATCGAAATATCTGCTTCCTTATCCAGCTCTTCTGCCTTTTGACCTTTTACGTGATAATATGCATTCTTCTCTTTAGGCGTATCAAGAATTTCCGAAAAAGCAATCTGAGCCAGTTCCTCCATACCTTTTTCGTCATTAAGAATTTCTGTCAGGCTCTTGAAAGCATTATGTATCTTCTTCCATTCCTCGGGATTTTCTTCGGGATGATATTTAGCCGACATTTTGGAGTAGGCTTTTCGAATCGCTTTCAAGTCATTGGTTGGAGCCAGGCCAAGGATGGCAAAAAGACTTTCAAACTCATTCTTTATCATTCTTTTGGTCCTCTTCCCAGCGTTTGAAAGATTCGTCGGTCTCCCTGGTTTCCTCATCGAGCCACGAATCGTCGTACTCGTAATTTTCGAGCAGATTCTTAAGTATCGTCATCTCTATGTTAAGAAAATACATTTTAAGGTATTTTCTGAGCTTTATAGCCTCGTATCTGTCCTCGGCGAGCTTGCTCTCGAAGAAAAGTATTTTCTTGGAAATCTCACGTTTAATGTTATCGGGGCACTGCACGAAAAGTTTCTTGCCCCATTCGATGATTCTTAAGTTTTCCTCGTCCTCGTAAGACACCAGTTTAAGACCTTTAAGCTGCTCAACTTTCGTCTTTACCGTCTCTTCATCAAGACCGAGTTCGTTGTCAACGAAGAGTTCTTCCTGCGTCATCTCAAGGTCGGGAATATCTACATTCACAATGAGAAAGCCGTTTAAATCATAGGTGAACGTGATATACGTAAGCATCCCTTCTTTGCCAAGCCCGTGCAAGTTTACCTCGAAGCTGCCAATCTGTCTGTTTTCCTCGGCATACATTTCCTCGCCCTGGAAAATATCCACTTTTATGATGCCCTGTCCGTCATAAAGCACTGTATACGGATGTGTTCTCGATGCAGGAAGCGCGGTATTACGGGGTATGATAAAAGATGAAAGCGGCTTTTCGGGATTGGTGTAATTCACAGTCGATATTCCGAGTGAAAAAGGCGCAACATCGGTTAAAATCACGTCTTTTACATCCTCGTCTCTCTCTTTGATGCCGGCATAAACGCCCATTCCGAGAGCGACAATTTTATCAGGCTCGTATACGTAGAGCTTGTCTTTTTTCAGAATGTGCTTTAAATACTGCTGCACTATGGGCATTTTGCCCGAGCCGCCGACTACGATTACTTCGTCGATGTCTTCGGGTTTGTTGCCCGAATCTCTTAATACGTTTTGAATCGGAACATATATTTTCTTGAATATCGGAGCCGAAAGAGCGGCGAATTCCTTCATCGTAAGGGACATAATGCCCTTGTAGCCCTTTGCATTGACCTTGACACTCGCTTCTTTTTTCTCGCTTAATTTCCTCTTAAGCGCCTCGGCATCCTCAAGGATAATATTATAATCCTGCGGTTTAATCTGAGCCGGATCCTTATCCAGACTCTTGATATAGTTAATTGCAATTGCCTTATCAAAATCGATGCCGCCTAGCATATTGTCACCGCTGACGGATATTATCTCCACGACATTTTCAAATGTTTCAAGCAATGACACATCCAGCGTACCGCCGCCAAAGTCAAATACAAGGAGCTTATGGTTATCAAAATCTCCGCTTAATTCACGACCCTTTTCGGTGTTTTTAAGATACCCTAATGCTGCTGCCGACGGTTCGTTAATTATACGATTAACAGTGAGCCCTGCGAGTTCTCCCGCGAGTTTGGTGGCTTTCCTGGCCTTATCGTCAAAATAAGCCGGAACGCTTATGACAGCCTCACTCACCTCTTCTTTTAAGTATCTCTCCGCATCCGCCTTAAGATTTTTAAGTATAAAAGAAGAAAGCTCTGCTGCCGTGAACTTGTTCTTAAGAAGAGTTTTCCTGCCCATATTACGCTTAAAAGAAGCGATTGTATCGTCGGGTGCGGTGATAAGTCTTTCTTTGGCTGCTTTGCCGACTATCACTTCTTCGCCGTCAAAACTCACGACGCTGGGCGTAAGAAAATCACCGTATGCATTGGGTATGCATACGGCTTTTCCGTCTTCCCAGACAGTCACAAGGCTGTTGGTGGTTCCAAGATCGATTCCGATTATTTTGGACATATTTTCTCCGTAATCAGGGGTTTAAAAGTTTAACAGATTTTCTTAGTCGGATCATATGTAGCTTTTCCGAACGCAAGAATCGGGAATGTTACAATGTAGAAGAATATGGTTAATATTGCAAATCCCGTACCTTTTCCGAATGTCTTGGCCATTCCTATCATCATGGCTATCATTGAAACAAAATTAAGGAACGGAATAAAGATGAATATAAACCACATAATATTATTGTTGAATACCATATCACAGAGCACCCAGAAATTATAAATCGGAACTATACTTGCCCATCCGGGTTGTCCCGCTTTTACGAATAATTTCCACATACTGATTATCAGAATCGTTACTATTGCAATTAAAATAATCGCATAAAGTATCCAGAAAATGATAAATAATATTGATGCTCCGCCCGCAAATAATACGGCCAATGCATCTGATGAATTTGA
>CAMYYF010000269.1:0-2600 GCA_947303375.1 uncultured Lachnospiraceae bacterium | reverse complement strand
AAGAATGCAGGAAAAAAGCATCCGCGAAAGCAAAGTGGTGTAAGGAAAATAAAGAGGCAAAAAATGCGAACTGACAAGATTAAGAAAAGACCCCAAGATCCGGTAAACAGGATTGAATATATGGAAGAGCTTTTTGATAAGGGACTAAAGCTCATAAAAGAAGCAGAAGAAAACCCCATTCCTTTTTTGAATTTCCAGTCCGAGATAGAAAAGCTTGATGAATATTATTCCGACGAAAGATGGAAAAATGATTTTGCGCTGGATGAGCAGGGAAAACTTCCCGAGGGATTAAAGCGCGGAGTTTTATCAGAAGACGGGCTTTACAATCTTTTAGGAGAAAATAAAGAAGTCCTTGAAACAATCAGGGAAAAATACAGAGACGATTCCGAGGTTTCGGCGAAAATCAGATTTCTTAATTACGAAGCTTTTAAAAAAGACATATTACTTAACAACTGGAAGGTTTTCGGAGTGGAAATCTACGAGAACGGAAAACTTGCATATTCGTTTGGCGATACAAACACAAACGTTCATCCGATTTACTCCGTTACCAAGAGCATATTAGCGATTGCGGTAGGAATTGCGCTCGACAGAAATCTCATTGATCTGGAAAAGAATATCCTTTATTATGTTCCGCCAAAATATACATCGGGTCTTTCAAAAGAACTGAGGAAAAAATGGGAGAAGGTGACCCTTTCAAAGCTGATGACAATGTCCGTTCCCGGATTTCCGTTCAGAGCGCCCGATGATAATTACATGGACTTCTCTTTTAGTATCAAAGATTTCAGACCCGACGAAAACAAGTTTGAGTACAGCAACATTCCGGCGTATCTGGTCGGAGTGGCATTAACCGAGGCTCTCGGAGAGGATGTGGGCGAATTCATAGAAAAAAATATTCTTGAACCGCTTGAAATCACGGATGCCACATACAGCCGCTGCTCAAAAGGCTACTTTTACGGTGCCTCAGGCATGTTTCTGTCGGTGAATGATTTAAGCAAAATCGGACTGCTTCTTTATAACGGCGGAGAATATAACGGTAAGAGAATCGTTTCCGAAGAATTCGTAAAAAAAGCCACCTCCGTTTTGCAGATGAATCATGAAGGCGGATACGGTTATTTTATCTGGAAATTTCACGAGGGCTTTTGCATGAGCGGGAAATTCAAACAGGAATGTTTTATTTTACCTGAGAGGGGTCTCATAGTCACATATCTGGCAGATATTGAGGACGGTTCCTCGTATCTTCTTAAAAGTATGGAAAAAAATATCTTAAGATTGTAAGTTGGGGAATGATTATGGAATACGAAGGAAAACTCGTAGTCGAAGGCTTTGACTGGGGACCGGCCGTAACAAAGGTAGTTGTTTTACTTAATTATTTTGACAAAACCCGAAATTTTGATAAGACAGAGTTCGCAGTAAGAGAATATATAACGACCGAAAAGGGAAAAGAATTTAAAGACAGAGTCATAACCGAAGTTTATTATTCGGACGAATTCGGTAATCGCATCGATTATAAAGGCGACTACATTTCAATGGAGCTTAAGTACGGTCCAAATGAAGGCTCGCCGATGTTTTATGATTTTTCGACCGGCTTTAACAAATGGCATGATTATCTCGTAGTAGCAAAACTCCTGGGCGGACAGGAAACCCATTTAACAAACGGAAAGTTTTATTTTCCCGAGGTACAGGGAGTAGATCTGAGAGGAGAATTCGTAGGTGCTGAAGGCCACAGTTTAACATACGCTTCCTACAAACCCGCAAATGCGTCCGAAGAAAACAGGCGCCCGCTCGTAGTATGGCTGCACGGTATGGGCGAAGGAGGAATAGATCCTCTAATAACTCTATACGGAAACAAAGTCACATCTCTTTTTGGCGAAGAGTTTCAGAATATAATGGGCGGCGCATACGTACTCACTCCGCAGACTCCGACCCTCTGGCTTCAGTACGAAGATAATGTGGCAAGCTGGCAGAAAAACAAGGGGCAGGATTCTATATTCCTAAAAGATTTAAAAGAACTTATCGACAGTTTCGCGGATAAAAACTATGTGGATAAAAAAAGAATCATCGTCGGCGGCTGCTCAAACGGCGGATTTATGACGATGGACCTTATCCTAAATTATCCGGACTACTTTGCTGCGGCATTTCCTGTTTGCGAAGCTTTTTATCCGAAGAAACTTAAAAAAGACAGGCTTCTTCCCCTAAAAGACATGCCAATCTGGTTTGTATATGCGAAGAACGATTTTACGGTTCCTCCTTTTAAATATGAAAGACCGCTTTTAAAAAAGTTTGAAAAAATCGGTGCAAAGAATATAATTGTCAGCGAATTCGATGATGTTCACGATACTTCGGGAAAGTATGAAAAGGACGGAAAACCGTATCAGTATTTCGGACATTTTTCATGGATTTATTTCTTTAACAACGAATGCGTAAACAACGGCGTTTCGATTTGGAAATGGTTGTCTGAAAAAACTAAGTAAATCTAATTTACATAATTACAAAAAAATTCTTGACATTGCCCGAAAAAGAAATTATTATGATTTCACATACGAAAAAATGCGATGAAGGAATTATGCGTCGTTTGGAAGTTTCAGAGAGCCGGTGGTTGC
>CAMYYF010000268.1:0-2610 GCA_947303375.1 uncultured Lachnospiraceae bacterium | reverse complement strand
ACCTCCTTTAACTAGTAATACGTTTTGGTAAACATAACTTGAAAACGCGGTATTAATACTATAACATATATAAAAATATAATTCAAAAGTATTCATCAAAGTTAACAAAAAGTTTACATAAGAGAGAAAAATATGAGATTAATCGACTGTATCAGGGAAGAAATGAATAATGCGGGATATGACTGGTATTTCACCAAAGATTCGGACCCGCATATGAGCGAATATGTGAATGATTATTACAAATTCAGGAGCATAATTTCCGGTTTCACGGGTTCAAACGGAACTCTTGCCGTCGGAATTGACAAAGCATATCTTTTTACCGACGGAAGATATTTTATTCAGGCCGAAAAAGAACTCGAGGGTAGCGGAATCGAACTTATGAAGCTTTCGACTCCGGGTTATCCTACAATAAAAGAATTTATAAACAAGCTCATAAAAGAAGGCTTAACCGTTGCATGTCCTTCCGATATATTTTCATACAAAGAAATACTCGATTATGGTTTTAATGCTCTCGATAATGATAATTCTGTTTTTTTAAATGCGTATTACAGATTTAAAGGTGAAGAATATCCCGAAGCAAAAATCGATGATTCTGTTGAGTTTTTATCCGTTGAACTTACAGGCGAGAGCACTGAAAAGAAGATTGAAAAGATTAGAAAATATTTAATAGACAATGAAATTTTCTATTATATGTCAGCTTCTTTAGACAGCAACATGTGGCTTCTTAATATTCGAGGAAATGCCATTAAATATAATCCGATGGCTTTCAGTTTTGTTATTGTTACACCTCGAGATGTATCAGTGTTTGTATATGATAACGAGGGTAAAAACAGAGATTTAGTTGCTTTCAAAGATACAAGAATTCATTTAAGTTCGGGGTTTGAGGAGACTTCGAGACTTTTTAGAAACCAAAAAATAAACTGTTTCTTATACAATAATTTTGAAAAATTCCTTGCGAATCTTCCCGGCTCAAGAAGAGCCTGCTTTGCGTTTGACAAAATGCCTGCCAAATTTGCCAAGATTCTTGAGGGCAAAAACTATCAGTTAATCAATTCGGACTGCAATGTTTCACGTCTTCAGGCAATCAAGAGTGATGTTGAAATAAACAATTTAAGAGAAGCTTACAGGAAAGACAATAAAGTAGTCTGTGAATTCCAAAACTGGGTAAAAGCAAACGACGTTACTTCGATGAATGAATACGAGCTTATGAAAAGGCTTGATTCAATGAGACTTTACAATTCAGACTGCAGGGATTTATCTTTTGATACTATTTCCGCATCAGGTCCTAATGCCGCAATGATGCATTACGAGTCCAAAGAAAATGACTGCTCAATGATTCTAAATGACAATCTCTATCTGTTCGATTCGGGTGGACAGTGGATTGGCGGTACGACTGATATTACAAGAACTGTTGCAATAGGTACACCCACATATGAAATGAAGCATGATTATACAAGGGTTGCAAGAGGCATGCTCGCTTTGATGAATGCAGTATTTATCGAAGGCTGCAGCGGTCTAAATCTCGATGTTTTGGCAAGAGAACCCATGTGGGAAGAAGGAGACGATTATAAATGCGGCACGGGCCACGGTGTCGGATATATGCTTTCGGTTCACGAAGGACCTCATGCGATAAGATGGATGCAAAAGCCTGTCGGAAGAGAAGCTATTCTTAGGCCCGGAATGCTTGTATCCGATGAGCCGGGTATTTACAAAGAAGGCAAATACGGCATCAGAATTGAGAATATTTTGCTTGTCAGAGAAAAGTGTGTAACGCCTGACGGAAGATTCCTTTGCTTTGAATGTCTGACATATGTTCCGCTTGACGAAAATCTTCTTTTACGGGAGGAGATGAGTGACAGGGAAATCATGTGGCTTGATCATTATCAGAATGAATGTAATTCGATAAACAGTCAGTTGTAATCAGTAATCCCTCTTTTATGAGCAAAAAGCAGCCGTTACATATAGGCAAAAATCACTATATTTAGGCTAAAAACGCCCTTCATTTACACATATATGTAAAAATTGTGTTAATAAAATATCAATTAAAGGAAAGTCTATTGACTTTAAATATAAATATTTTTATACTATTTAGCGGTGTAATATTCCAAAGTAGCGATATGTTGGAGTTAAAAAATTTTAAATAAGGAGATATATTATGGCACTCGATTTAACAAAGTATGGTATTAATGCCGCAGAAATCGTACACAACCCTTCATATGAGTTTTTATATGAAGAAGAGATGAAGCCTGAACTTACAGGATTCGAAAAAGGAACAGAGACTGAACTCGGTACAGTTAATGTTATGACAGGTATTTATACCGGTCGTTCACCTAAAGACAAATACATTGTTATGGATAAGAATTCCAAAGACACTGTATGGTGGACAACAGACGAATATAAGAACGACAACCATCCTATGAGCGAAGAGACATGGGCAATCGTTAAGGATCTTGCTAAGAAAGAACTTAACGGAAAGAGACTTTTCGTAATGGATACATTCTGTGGTGCCAACAAAGACACAAGAATGGCAGTTCGTTTCATCATGGAAGTTGCTTGGCAGGCTCATTTCGTAAAGAACATGTTCATCCAGCCTACAGAGGAAGAACTTGC
>CAMYYF010000267.1:0-2611 GCA_947303375.1 uncultured Lachnospiraceae bacterium | reverse complement strand
CACAAGGAGCGTTATAATCTGCAAGATCATAAGCCAGTTCTTTTTTAATTTTTCCCATGGTGTATTGGCTCTGTCGTTTTTTACCATTTCTCTCCAAAGATAGAGAGAGGCAACTTTCTGTTCCTTGGCCTTCTGTTTCATCATATACATGATGATAATAACCGGAACAAGTATTACTAAAAACAACGGCCATAAATGAGTAAATTTCATTTATATTTCCTGCTCTTGGCGTATTGTTATACTTTCTTTGCAAGCTTTGCAAGTGATGAGAAGAAAAGGCTGTCAAAGCTTTCGGACGAACATACTCTTATATATGTTACGCCGTATTTTTTACACATATTTTCCGTATCGGTTAAGAATGCATTGAGTGATTCTTTGTACGTTTTAATAGCCGATGCGTTAAAGGATACTCTTAATTCTCCTAAAAATTCCGAATCCTGAAGATTTAGAGTTCCTTCGTATCTCGGGTCTAATTCCTCATCGGATAAAAGATGTATCAAAACCACATCCTGTTTCTTGTATTTTAAATACTTTATCGTTTCGTCAAGTTCGTCGGTGTAACCGTCGGTAATCAGAAAAGAAAGACCTCTGTTTTTGAATTCCTTTTCTTTTACGCTCTTAAACAAATCGTTGGCGTTACCCATCGGAGCTTCTTCGATAAATTTGATGCATCGTATAAATGCCTGCATTCCCGAATAACTTCCTGCGGTAACGACATGATTGTCTTTTAGGGTATTTATATAGAGTCTGTCGCCGTTTTCAAGCACGATGTAGCTTAACGCACCTGCGATTCTCTTGGCGCAGACTTCCTTTGAATGCTCGCCGTATTTCATGGATTCGCTGCAGTCCAAAAAGATCTGGAACACACCTTCCTTTTCTTCCATGAAAAGTTTTACGAACAGTCTGTCAAAACGCGCATAGGCGTTCCAGTCTATTCTTCTGATGTCGTCTCCGAGCATATATTCCCTGAAGTCCGAAAACTCAACGGAATTACCCTTGGAATTACTCTTTCTGCCACCGGCCTGACCGCTGGCGATATTAAGAGCGATACTCATGCGAAGCGTATGCAGTTTTTCATAAAATTCGCTGTTAAATATCTGTTCCATTTATTATTCCTTGGGAATACTTGATACGATTTTCTTTACAATCTGATCTGTGGTAATACCTTCGGCAAGTGCTTCGAACGAAAGTGTTACTCTGTGACGAAGTGCGGGAAGCGCTACGCTTTCAACATCCGCAAACGAAACATTGTATCTGCCTTCAAGCATTGCTTTTGCTCTGGCTGTCTTAAAGATAGCCTGTGCTGCTCTGGGTGAAGCACCGACAGAAATATATTTCTTTGCAAGCTCGTTTGCGCCGGGAACCTCGGGATGTGTACCGATTACCAGACGAAGAGCAAATGCTTCAACTTCTTCAGCCATGGGAATTTCGTTTACATACTGTCTGATATTCATAATGTCATCACCCGAAAGAACAGGATTAAGAACTGTTTCCTTATTCGTAACTGTAATGTCCATAATCTTTTTAAGCTCCGCAAACGTAGGAAAATCAACCTGAATCTTGAACAAGAAACGGTCGAGCTGTGCTTCGGGAAGAGGATATGTACCTTCGTTCTCTATGGGGTTCTGTGTTGCAAGCACCATAAAAGGCTCCGAAAGAGGATATGTATTGTTACCTACGGTAACCGTATGCTCCTGCATGGCTTCAAGAAGAGCCGACTGAGTCTTTGGTGTTGCACGGTTTATTTCATCCGCAAGCAAAAGGTTTGCAAATACGGGGCCGGGCTGGAATTCAAATTCGTTTCTGCCTTCTTTTTTAACAATGATATCCGTACCCGTAACATCCGCAGGCATAAGGTCCGGAGTAAACTGAATACGTGAAAACTCCAGGTCACACACCTGAGCAAGTGCTTTTACGAGCTGTGTTTTTCCAAGGCCCGGAACACCTTCAAGAAGTACGTTACCGCCTGCTATCAAAGACAGAAGAACCTGTCTTACAACATCTTTCTGACCGATGATTGCCTTGCCTATTTCCGCTTCGGCAGCATTCATTTTGGCAATCATTTCCTTTAATTCCTGTTCGCTTGCGTTCATTTTGTTTTCCTTTCAAAAATGATTTATTAGTTCATACTTTCAAAATAATCTTTTACAACATCCTTCATACTGTCGGGGATTTTACTGTGTTCCATGTTCTGATAAGCATCTTTGGTATAATTGCCGATTACTTCGCCATGGGTCTGTTTGTTGCCCGACCATACATATGAATAATCCGAAGGTGTCATGTTGGATGATCCGTCCTGGTTTGCATATCCCGTGAGTTTTTCGTTGGGGTCCCAGTTGTCGGGTATCATAAGCGATTCGTTGGGATCCAGCACAAGGTCCTGTTCGTTGCCGACCTTGGAGCCGTTATACCAGCCGCCTCCGCCTTGCTGACCGCCCTGTTGGCCACCTTGCTGACCGCCCTGTCCATCCTGGCCTCCTTGGCCGTCCTGACCTCCTTGCTGTCCACCCTGCTGACCGCCCTGGCCTCCCTGCTGGCCCTGACCGGGTTGCTGTCCCTGGCCGTCCTGACCTCCTTGACCACCCTGGCCCGGTTGCTGGCCCTGACCGGG
>CAMYYF010000266.1:0-2624 GCA_947303375.1 uncultured Lachnospiraceae bacterium | reverse complement strand
TCTTTTATGAGGTGACATGAAATTATGAAGAATAAGGACAAATTGACGGGATTATATTTATTTGATGAATTCATAAATGTAGCGTCCAAACGCCTAATCGAAGCAGACAAGGATGCTTTGTTTGTGCTGATTTCTGCCGATTTTTCCAAGTTTAAGTACATCAACAGGGTTTACAGCTACAGCGCGGGCGACAAGCTTATAAAAGCTTTGGCGGAAGAGATATCCGGCCAGGAGGAATGTGTGGTTGCCTGCAGACCGTATTCGGATCATATCATCGGTCTTTTCGAATACACCAAGACTGACTGGGAAGAAGAAAAAGAAAAGTTAAAGACTCTCGAAGAAGAATTCTGCAAAGCTCATAAAAAAGAGTATTCCAAAACTTCGGTACATCTTAACATCGGTGTTTGTCTGGTCGAAGACAACAACGAACCGATTACTTCCATTATTGACAAGGCCAATATTGCAAGAAGAAGCGTAAAGGGCAATTATTCGGTGCCTTACTGTTTGTATACCCAGAAACTTCAGGTGCTTAAGGAAGCTGAATCAAGACTGATCCCGATATTTGAAAAAGCTCTTGAGAATGATGAGATTCTTGTTTACATGCAGCCCAAAATCAGCGTTAAGAAGGGCGGTATCAGAGGAGCAGAGGCACTTACAAGACTCGTGGATGATGACGGCGAACTGATTCCTCCCGAGATATTTATTCCCGTGCTTGAAAACTCAGGCAAGGTAATCGATCTTGACTGGTATGTAATGAAATATATATTCAAGAAAATCGACGAGTGGCTTGCAGAGGGAAGAAACGTGGTTCCCATCTCGGTTAACCTCTCGAAGCTTCATTTTTATCATGATTCGCTTGTGGAAGATATCATGAGAGAATTTGAAAAATATAATTTCTCACCCGAATATGTTGAATTTGAAGTTACCGAATCGGTATTCTTTGAAGAAGCCGAACTTATCATAGATAAGATTGAGCAGCTTAGAAGTCACGGATTTAAGATTTCGGTAGATGATTTCGGTGCGGGATATTCGTCATTAAACCTTATAGGTATTCTTCCCGTAGATATCATCAAACTTGACAAGGGATTTATCAAAAACTCCCTTAACAATAAAAAGGGTATGGATATCATAAAAGGTCTTATCCGTATCTTAAACGAAATCGAAATGGATATTGTCTGCGAAGGCGTTGAGACAAAGGATGAAGAAAAGATTGTATACGAATTCGGCTGCGATGCAATGCAGGGATTCTTGTATGACCGTCCGATTCCAATCGACACATTTGAAGACAAATATATTTTAAGACAGGTTATTTAGGTAGCTTAAAGCAATCCTTTTAATGTGTGGCTAAAAAAGAAGTCGTCATCTGACGGCTTCTTTTATATTATCCCTTATATTTCCGTATATTACATAATCCGCGTACTTGTCTCCGTATTTTTCCTCCTTGGCGAAGAGAATGAGATTGTTGCCCTTATAATGCCCTGTTACATACTGAACCTTGGTACTTTCCAAATCCATTCCCAGAATTATGATTGTATCCGCTTCGGAACAGTGGATGGCAGATTTGGTATAAAGATCGTTGTCTACACGCTCACCCAAGAGTCTTATGTTGGGACGAAGTGCCTTTTTACATTCATCGCATACCGGAATCGAACGGCTCTTTAAAAGATAGTCCACATCAAAAGTCTTGTTGCATTTAGGACAGTAGTTGTCGTAAACGCTTCCCGCAACTTCAACCACATTTTTAATTCCTGCCAGCTTTTCAAGTCCAAAGATGTTAAAAGAAACGACTGCTTCGAGTCTGTCTTCATCCTCAAGAGCCTTTATTATTTCATAGGTTTCATCGGGTGCCGGCAAATAGGAGATTACTTCTTTTTTATAAAAGTTGTAAAAGCGTTCCTTTCTTGAAGAGTATTCTCCGGCGGATAAAAGCTGCTCGGGACACATTTTATATTTTCTCTCTATCTCATAAAAGATATCGGAGGACCACAGATCCCTTCCGCCGCATTCCACGACCGAACCGAGACCCGTCATAAACACTATTTTATTCGATTGTTTTATGATTTTGCGTACAGTTTCTAACATAACACATTCCCCTAACAATATTTTAAAACTATAAAAAAAATTGTCAATCCGGTCATGAAATGCAGATATACTTACATAAAATCCGCTTGTTAAAGGAGGGCAATTTAAATATAATATTATCCATAAGAATTTGGTGAGGATATCGTGGATATATTTTTAAAAATCTTTATATTAGTACTTCTATTATTGTTATCGGCATTTTTTTCTTCCGCCGAAACCGCTTTTAACTGTGCAAATGAAATCAGATTAAAAAGTTTGGCGGACGAGGGGAATAAAAGAGCTGCCGCTTCTCTTAAAATTCTTAACAATTATTCCAAACTCATAAGCGGAATACTGATAGGAAACAACATCGTAAACATTGCGGCGTCGGCATTGACGACGACGCTTGCTCTTTTAAGCGGTTATTCGTGGGCGGTATCTCTGGCTACCGGAGCACTGACCGTTCTGGTTCTTTTATGCGGTGAAATCATTCCCAAACAGTGGGCCAAGATAAAAGCGGATAAAATCGTGCTTGTTTATTCATATGTTTTCAGAGTTTATCT
>CAMYYF010000265.1:0-2624 GCA_947303375.1 uncultured Lachnospiraceae bacterium | reverse complement strand
TAATGAGTTTGACAATGTTGGAGTTGTATCCGCCGGCAAGACCTCTGTTGGAGGTGATTACCAGTACTGCCTTTCTGTCACATTCGCTTACCTTTACGTAAGGAGTGTCGACATTCGCCGAATCGGATAAAAGCTCTGTAACGGTATTGTACATGGCTCTGAAATAATATTTGGATTTAATGGCTCTGCCCTTTGCACGCTGAAGTTTTACCGTGGATACAAGTTTCATAGCCTTGGTAATCTGCTGAGTGCTTGTAACACTCTCTCTTCTGCGCTTTATGTCTCTCATTGAAGCCATATGCGTCTTCCTTTACCTGATGAGGTTTATTTAAAATCAGCTTTGAAGTCCTCAATAGCCTTAAGGAGCTTCTGTTCGTTTTCTTCCGTAATTTCCTTGGCTTCTTTAATGCTTTCGGGAACTTCGGGATATTTTGTCTTGATGAATTCAAAGAGTTCGTCTTCAAATCTTGTGATATCAGATACAGCAACATCAAGAAGCAGTTTCTTTGTAGCCGCATAAATAATGATTACCTGATATTCAACAGGCATGGGCTTGTACTGAGGCTGCTTCAAGATCTCTTTGATTCTTTCACCCTGAGCAAGTTTTTCTTTTGTATCAGCATCAAGTTCGGAACCGAACTGTGCAAATGCAGCGAGCTCTCTGTACTGTGCTAATTCCACACGGATAGGAGCCGCAATCTTTTTCATAGCTTTAATCTGAGCCGCACCGCCGACACGGGATACCGAAAGACCTGCATTAACTGCGGGACGGAAACCTGCGTTGAACATTTCGGTTTCAAGATAAATCTGACCGTCGGTAATTGAAATAACGTTGGTCGGAATGTATGCCGAAACGTCGCCTGCCTGTGTCTCGATAATAGGAAGTGCCGTGAGGGAACCTCCGCCGTATTCTTCGCTCATTCTGGCTGCTCTTTCAAGAAGTCTTGAATGTAAGTAGAATACGTCGCCGGGGTACGCTTCTCTTCCGGGCGGTCTACGAAGGAGTAAGGAGAGTGTACGGTATGCGGTAGCATGCTTACTTAAGTCATCGTAGATAACGAGAACGTCTTCTCCTTTTTCCATCCATTCTTCTCCGATGGCACATCCTGCGTACGGAGCTATATACTGTAAGGGAGCAAGTTCGGATGCTGTTGATGCAACAACGGTTGTATATGCCATTGCGCCAAACTCTTCGAGCGTCTTAACGATGTTGGCAACGGTAGAAGCTTTCTGACCGATGGCAACGTAAATACATTTAACGCCCTGTCCCTTCTGATTGATAATCGTATCTATGGCAATCGCAGTCTTACCTGTCTGACGGTCGCCGATAATAAGTTCACGCTGTCCTCTTCCGATGGGTACCATGGAGTCGATAGCCTTGATACCGGTCTGAAGGGGTGTATCAACGGATTTTCTTGTGATAACGCCGCTGGCAACTCTTTCAATCTGACGATACTTATCCGTATTGATGGGTCCCTTTCCGTCGATAGGCTGTCCGAGAGCATTAACGACTCTGCCGATCAACGCATCGCCTACAGGAACTTCTACTACTCGTCCGGTGGTCTTTACAATGTCGCCTTCGTTGATATTCTTCCGGTTTCCTAAAAGAACGGCACCAACATTATCCTCTTCGAGGTTCATAACCATGCCGTATACTTCGCCGGGGAATTCAAGAAGTTCGCCCTGCATGGCGGTTTCAAGACCGTGAATACGTGCGATACCGTCCGCAACCTGAATTACCGTTCCGACATTGGATACTTCCATTCGGTCAGAGTATCTCTTAATCTGATCCTTAATCACAGAACTTATTTCTTCCGGTTTTAAATTCATGGATCTTCAATCCCTTTCTTTAGATTTGAATTTTGTGTAAATCCCTGGTAATGTTTTCAAGCTTCGTTTTTACGGAATTATCCACAATTCTGTCTTTTATTCTGATTACCATTCCTCCGATTAATGAAGGATCTGTTTCGAATTCGATTTCGATCTCTTTGTAATCGGTGGTTGATAAAAGTTTATCTTTTATGCGCTCCTTCATCTCGTTGTCGATTGCGATCGCGCTTGTTACCTTTGCCTGTCCGATATGCAGATGTTCCTTGACGCGAAGAATAAAATATTCAAGTATTTCGTCAAGATATCCGTATCTGCCTTTGATCGTGATAAGTTCAAGAAACGAATAAAGTCTTTCGTCGATTTTGCCTTTGAATACTTTGCCGAGAATCTCGAGATGTTCTTCCTTGGAAAATCTGGGATTTAACATCAAATCCTTTAACTCGGGGTTGGCATCAACAACATTCTTCAGTTCCTTAACTTCCTCAAGCATTTCAATGCACGAAGAGGATTCGCATGCAATCTGAAATAAAGCATCGCCGTAAGTTGTTACTGCTGATTTAGCCATGTATCCTCACCTATTCCCTTTAAGGTTTCATCGAGTAAACGTCTCTGTTCGGCTTCACTCATGGTAGAAGCAACAATCTTGCCTGCCATTGCTCCGGCTACGTTAATAACTTCTTCCTTGACTTCGTCAGCCACTTTAAGTTTCTCAAGGTTTGCTTCACGATGGGCATTGTCGATAATCTTGCCCGCTTCTTCACGTGCATCGGCAACTATTCTGTTCTCATTAGCCA
>CAMYYF010000264.1:0-2629 GCA_947303375.1 uncultured Lachnospiraceae bacterium | reverse complement strand
GAAAACAGAAATAATTATCTTATGTCTGTTTTTATTTACATGAACAATATCGGTTTTTCGGTATGTGATGTAACTACAGGTGATTTTTATTTGTCCGAAATTTCGGGCATTAAAAATCTTTATGATGAAATCTTTAAATACAAACCCGCCGAGATAATCTGCAATTCGCAGTTTTTATCAGCAGGGCTTGATATAGAAGATTTAAGAAGCAAAATCGGTACACAGGTTTCCTGTCTTGATGATTATCACTTCGAAGAAAACAATTGCAAGAAGACGCTTTTAAAGCATTTTAAGGTTCATTCTCTTATAGGAATGGGCATAGATGATTACGAACTCGGCGTAATTGCAGCAGGTTCTCTTTTAATGTATTTAAACGAGACACAGATGATTTCGCTTAATCATATTACCACTTTAACTCCTACATCAAACGGCGTTTATATGGTAATCGACAATGCGACCAGACGTAATCTTGAACTGACAGAAACGATGAGAGATAAACAGAAATGGGGCTCTCTTTTATGGGTTCTTGATAAAACAAAAACCGCCATGGGTGCAAGAACTCTTCGAAGCATGACTCAACAGCCGCTGGTCAATAAAGATATGATAATTGAGCGTCTTGATGCGGTCGAATATCTTTACAGCGAAATCATCGTAAGGGAAGAAATCAGGGAATGTTTAAATCCCGTATACGACCTCGAAAGACTGCTTGCAAAGGTAAGTTACAAAACTTTAAATCCCAAGGATATGATTGCCATAAAAGAATCCTTAAGAATGGTACCTTATATCAAAAAAGCAATCATGAATTGTGATGTTCCCCTCATAAAAAAGATATTCGAAGATATCGATCCATTAATTGATATATTTGAAAAGATTGATAAAGCAATCGAAGAAGATCCTCCTTTCTCTGTAAGAGAAGGCGGTATTATTAAGAACGGATACAATGAGGGCGTTGATTATTTAAGAGTTTCAAAGTCCGAAGGCAAGAACTGGCTTGCAAATCTTGAATCCGAAGAAAAAGAGAAAACCGGAATTAAGACTTTAAAAGTTAAATATAATAAAGTATTCGGTTATTATCTTGAAGTTTCAAAATCATTTATTGATATGGTTCCTGCGGATTATATCAGAAAACAGACTTTATCAAATGCCGAAAGATATACAACGGAGAAACTTAAAGAATTAGAAGATACCATTTTAAACGCACAGGATAAGCTCTGTACGCTTGAATACGACTTATTCGAGGAAATACGCGTCTACATCGAAGAAAACCTTCTGCGTATTCAAAAAACGGCCAAGGCGATGGCTTATCTTGATGTTTTATGCTCTTTGGCATATGTAGCAGAGACAAACAGATATGTCAGACCTTCGATTAACGAAAAAGGCTCGATTAATATCAAAGAAGGCCGCCATCCCGTAGTTGAAAAGATGGTTCCGGATAATCAGTTTATTCCGAATGATACGATTTTAGACAATAAAAAGAATAATATTTCGATTATTACAGGCCCCAATATGGCCGGTAAATCGACTTATATGAGACAGACTGCGCTTATTGTTTTGATGGCTCAGATAGGCAGTTTTGTACCGGCAAAAGAAGCAAGTATCTGTGTATGCGACAGGATATTTACGAGAGTCGGAGCATCGGACGATCTGGCGAGCGGCCAGTCCACATTCATGATTGAAATGAATGAAGTTTCCAATATCCTCAGAAATGCCACCAAGGATTCACTTTTAATCCTTGATGAAATCGGTCGAGGAACATCAACTCTCGATGGTTTGTCGATTGCATGGGCTGTAATTGAGCATATTGCAAACCAGAAACTTTTAGGAGCAAAAACATTATTTGCCACGCATTACCATGAATTGACTGAACTGGAGGGTAAGATTCCAAATGTGAACAACTACTGTATCGCAGTTAAAGAAGAGGGCGACGATATTATTTTCTTAAGGAAAATTATTAAAGGCGGTACGGATCGAAGTTACGGTATTCAGGTTGCCAAGCTTGCAGGCGTTCCCGACATGGTAATTGAACGTGCAAAAGACATTTTATCGAAGCTTTCCGAGAACGATATTATCGATAAAATGCAAGATATCGTCACAATTAGTCCAAATATGACGAAAAAAAAGCAAAAAAATTACGACGAAGTTGATTTAGGTCAGTTAACTCTATTGGACATGACGTCAGATTCTGATATAATAAAAGAGATTGAGGAAATCGATGTTACAAACATGACTCCTCTTGACGGGTTAAACACTTTATACAGGCTACAATGTAAATGCAAAAATAGGATAAAACTATGATCAGAATTCTTGATAATCTTACTATTAACAAGATTGCTGCGGGGGAAGTAATCGAGAGACCGGTGAACGTTGTCAAGGAACTTGTTGAGAACGCGATTGACGCGGGTTCAAAAAACATTTCCGTTGAGATAAAAGGCGGCGGTATCGATTATATCAGGGTTACAGATGACGGTTGCGGAATTTCGTATGAAGACGTTCCGACAGCTTTTCTTCGTCATGCTACAAGTAAAATTGTATCAAGCGAAGACTTATTCTTCCTAAGTACATTAGGATTCAGAGGCGAGGCTTTGGCAAGTATCGCTTCCGTTTCTCATACCGAGATGATTACCCGTAC
>CAMYYF010000263.1:0-2630 GCA_947303375.1 uncultured Lachnospiraceae bacterium | reverse complement strand
GCCGAAGACAGAGAAATGTTCAAGGAACTCTGTGAAGAATTAGGCGAGCCCGTACTTCCTTCGGATATAGCTTCTTCTATCGAAGAAGGCTTGAAAGTAATCGAAAAAATCGGCTATCCCGTAGTTCTTCGTCCGGCATTTACGCTCGGCGGAACAGGCGGTGGATTCGCAGAGAACGAAGAAGAATATCTTCCTCTCATGAAGAATGCACTTTCTCTTTCACCTGTTCGACAGGTACTTATTGAAAAGAGCATCAAAGGCTTTAAGGAAATCGAATACGAAGTAATGCGCGACTCAAACGACACAGCCATTACAATTTGTAACATGGAAAACCTCGACCCTGTCGGAATTCACACAGGTGACTCGATTGTTGTATGTCCTTCACAGACATTAACTAACAAAGAGTACCACATGCTTCGTGACAGTGCTTTAAAGATTATCCGCGCACTTGAAATCGAAGGCGGATGCAATGTACAGTTTGCACTCGACCCCAAATCCTTCCAGTACTACTTAATCGAGGTTAACCCCAGAGTATCACGTTCGTCCGCTCTCGCATCAAAGGCCAGCGGTTATCCTATCGCCAGAGTATCTGCAAAGATAGGTATAGGCATGACACTCGATGAAATTCAGATAGCAAACACACCCGCATCTTTCGAACCGACACTCGACTATGTCGTAACCAAGATGCCCCGTTTCCCGTTTGATAAATTTACCGATGCAAACAACTCTCTCTCCACGCAGATGAAAGCTACAGGTGAAGTAATGAGCATCGGCAGAACCTTTGAGGAAAGCCTTCTTAAAGCAGTTCGTTCACTTGAAATCGGTCACTTCCATCTTCACTCGCCCAAGTTTGATTTTTTAAGCGATGAAGAACTTTATTCATACATCAAAATCGGTACCGATGACAGAATTTATGCCATTGCAGAACTTTTACGAAGAAACGCGAACGTTGATAAAATCAATCAAATCACGGCCATCGATCTTTTCTTCTTAAGAAAGATAAAACTTATCACGGATGCCGAAAAAGAGCTCGTAAAAAATCCGGGCGACATCGATATTTTAAGAAGTGCCAAGAAGATGGGCTTTTCGGATAAGGAAATCGGAATTCTCTGGAACAAAACCGAAAAAGAAATCTTTGATTTAAGACATGCAAACAAAATAGTTCCCGTGTACAAAATGATTGATACATGTGCATCGGAATTCGACTCTTATATACCGTATTTTTACTCGACATACGAGGAAGAAAACGAGTCCGTTATATCGGACAGAAAGAAAGTCATTGTTCTCGGTTCGGGACCTATCAGAATCGGCCAGGGCGTTGAATTTGACTACTCTACAGTTCATGCGGTAATGACCATAAAATCCGCAGGTTACGAAGCAATTATTATTAACAACAATCCCGAAACGGTATCAACCGATTATACTTGTTCGGACAAGCTTTATTTCGAGCCTTTGTGCATCGAAGATGTAATGAACATCATCGAACTTGAAAAGCCCGAAGGTGTTATCGCAACACTCGGCGGACAGACAGCCATCAACCTCGCAGATCCTCTCGCAGAACGCGGTGTAAACATCATCGGTACAGGCTGCGAAGCAATTGACCGCGCTGAAGACCGAGATTTGTTTGAGCATCTTTTATCAGAACTTAATATACCCCAGCCTAAGGGCTGTGCGGTAACAAGCATCGAAGCAGGTATTAAGGCAGCCGCTGAAATCGGCTATCCCGTACTGGTAAGACCTTCATTCGTACTCGGCGGACGTGCAATGCAGATCGTCGCTAAGGAAGAAGAACTTGTAAGATACTTAAAGACTGCCGTTGAAATTGATGAAGACAAACCCGTACTCGTTGACAGATATATCCGCGGCAAAGAAGTTGAAGTTGATGCGGTTTGCGACGGAACCGACGTATTTGTTCCCGGTATCATGGAACTCGTTGAGAGAACCGGCGTTCATTCGGGCGATTCAATCAGCGTATATCCTTCATACAGTCTGTCGGATAAGGTTAAAAACACAATACTTGATTATGCTAAAAGACTTGGTCTCGGCATCGGAATCATCGGTCTTTACAACATACAGTTCATCGTTGATCCTAACGACGAAGTTTATATCATCGAGGTTAACCCCCGTTCATCGAGAACGGTTCCTTTCCTTTCGAAAGCAACAGGTTACTGCCTCGCAGATATCGCAACTTTCGTAAGTCTCGGCAAGTCCCTAAAAGAGCAGGGAATCACAGAGATTTATCCTAAGGAAAAATCACGTTACTACGTAAAGGTTCCTGCTTTCTCATTCTCGAAATTACGCGGTATGGATTCATATCTTTCACCCGAGATGAAATCGACAGGCGAAGCTATCGGATATGATAAAAAGCTCCACCGTGCAATGTACAAGGCAATGATTGCATCGGGACTTAAACTTAAAAACTACGGAACAGTTTTAGTCAGCGTTGCAGACGAAGACAAGGAAGAAACTCTTCCGCTTGTTAAGAGATTTTACAACATGGGCTTTAACATCGAAGCTACAACCGTTACAGGTGAGTTTTTAAGAGATCACGGTGTTAAATCCAGAATACTTCACAAGCCTTCCGAAGGCAGCAACGAAATACTTGATGCCATCAATTCGGACTATGTGAG
>CAMYYF010000262.1:0-2677 GCA_947303375.1 uncultured Lachnospiraceae bacterium | reverse complement strand
TATTCAAAGGACGAAGTCAGAGAAATTGCAAGAAAAGCCGGAATAATCGTGGCAGATAAGCCGGATTCACAGGAAATCTGCTTTGTTCCCGACGGTGATTATGCTAATTATATAGAAAAGAACACTTCGGAATTGATTCCGGAAGAAGGCAATTTCGTGGATGAAGAAGGCAAAATCCTCGGAAAACACAAAGGAATCATACATTATACCATCGGGCAGAGAAAAGGTCTTGGCATAGCATTCGGTGTTCCTATGTTCGTAAAAGAAATACGACCGGAGACGAATGAAGTAGTTTTAAGCGAAGACAAAGCTTTGTATAATGATGAGATATTTGTAAATGATCTTAACTTCCTTAGTATAGAAGATATTAAACCGGGTGAGGAAATACCCGCAAAGGTTAAGATACGTTACCGCCATGACGGAGAAAACGCAATTCTCACACGTTTTAATGAGGATACGCTTCGTATCGTATTTGAAAAGCCGGTTCGTGCGGCAACCGCAGGGCAGTCTGCCGTCTTTTATGATGAAAACGACTGTGTTATCGGCGGTGGCAAGATTATCAGAAAGACATGGTAATTAATTAAATAATGTAACAACAAAAATATCGGTCTCGCCGGGCGTCTCCGATATTTTTTTAAAAAATAAAAAATTTTTGTAACATTATTAAAACCCAAGTTGTTTATCATACAGAAAGCAGGGTAGAAAGATGAACAGCGCTTCCACTAAAGAGATGGAAGAGATATATCTTAAATACTGTATACCGCTTAAAAAGTATGTCGTTTCGATTTGCCGCAATCAGGATCTGGCGGACGACATAGTATCGGAAACTTTTTACAGGGCGATTAAGAATTACGATTCTTTTACGGGTGGCAACCTGTTCGCCTGGCTGTGTACGATAGCTAAGAACATATATTTCAACCATTTGAAGAAAAAAGATAATATGAATGCATCGATAGACGATGAAAACTTCATGGAAGTGGCCGGAAACACAAATGTTGAGGCTGAAGTCATGAAGAGAGAGGAACAAAGAAGGTTAGCGGAAAGCATAAATTCTTTGGCCGATATCGAAAAAGAGGTTGTAAACCTTCGTATTAATTCGGGACTCTCATTCAAGGAAATCGGAGATGTGCTTCACAAAAGCGAAAACTGGGCAAGAGTAACTTTCTACCGCTCAAAAGAAAAACTGAAAGGAATGATGAATGATGAAGAATGATAAATGTTATTTAATAAGAGATTTACTTCCCTCATACATTGACGAACTTACCGGCGAAGAAACAAATAAAGAAATAGAAAATCATTTAAACGAATGTCCCGAATGTAAAAAGGCATACGAATCAATGAAGGGCGATATTCCCGGCGAAAAGGAAATAGAAGACAGTGCTGAATATGACGAGAAACTGATAAAAAAAATCGGTCAGGACGTTAAAAGAAAAAATGACAGATCGAAAGTTGGTTTTATTGTAGCGATTGTTTCGATAGTACTTCTTTTCATACTGCTTAATCTTCCTATCGTTCCGATCAGTCAGAAAAACATTTATGCAAAGATTACAAAACCTTCACTGATGTTAGATTCCGCAGGACGAAAGTATAATAACGTGGAGGAAAAATCGGTTTTACTTTACGAGGATGAGGATGATTTTGATGAAGTATATTTCCACAAGGTTATTTTCAAAGATTCAAGCATGGAAAATGACGGAATAATATACTATGCAACAGACAATGTTGATTTGATGAATTTCTCCATTGTGGAAATCGATTCGAAGAAACCGATCAGAGCATACAAGACAAAGATTACAAGCTATGAAGGCGAAAATGTGATGGCTGTTTACGGCTTAAGAACTTCCGTACTCGGCAGCATCTTCGCAAGAAAAGATACAACATCCAAAGTAAACTTAGTTGATTCAAACGGAATTGAAGGAGTTTATCTTAAAAAGGGAAAGAAACTTGAAAATATAGAATTATAAAAGGTCGGTTAATTTCTTACCATAAAAGAAATTATGCACGAGTTCGCCATATTCTTTCCACAAAGGAAGAGTAATGCAGGCAGATGCTCTGGGGCATTCTTCGGCTTTCTCCGCGAGACATGCTACCGGAGCAAGTGAGCCTTCGGTTAATTCAATGATTTCACCTACCGTATATTCTTCGGGTTTTCTCTTTAATTTGTAACCGCCGCCTTTGCCCGAAAGGCTGATAAGAAGGCCGCCCTCAACAAGATCTTTTATGATTATTTCCAAATATTTCTTGGAAATATTCTGTCTTTCCGCAATATCTTTAAGCGGAATAAAACTCTCATTATCCTGTGATGCAAGATCAATCATTATTCTAAGTGCATATCTTCCTTTTGTAGAAATCATATATCTGTACCCGCCTTCTCTAAAAAGAAAACTTAGGAGCCTGGCTCGCACAGTGTGCCCGGCTCCGAAACTTTTTATTTTCCGAAAACATTATATACCCCCTAAAATAAAAAATAAAGAAAAACCTATCAAAATGATGGGTAAATTTTAAAGCAAATAAAAACCGGAGCCTGTTAAGCTCCGGTTTATTATCTTTAGTGCTTTAAAATTCTTTAATTAAGCCTTACCGTCTGAACCAAGAACGTTGATGATCTTGTGAGCAACCATGTCCTTAACAGCCTGACGAGCGGGCTTTAAGTACTGACGAGGATCGAAGTGATCGG
>CAMYYF010000261.1:0-2683 GCA_947303375.1 uncultured Lachnospiraceae bacterium | reverse complement strand
GGACATCTGTTGATACAGTTTGTACAACCCTTGCAGAGATTTTCAATTAAGTATACCGAGTTGCCGTAGTGGTCCATTATTGTCTCCGTTTACAGTTACAATTATAAATTAATCACCATAGTTACCGTGGTTCCGACACCGAGTTCGGTCTGAATATCCATGCTGTCGGAATTCTTTTTCATATTGGGAAGTCCCATGCCTGCACCGAATCCGAGGGAACGTACCTTGTCGGGAGCGGTGGAATATCCGGCCTGCATAGCCTTTTCGACATCTGCGATACCGGGTCCTTTGTCGGCTAGTATGAGAGTGATGGCATCTTCCGAGATGGTCACTTTGATTTTGCCGCCGTATGCATGGATTATCATATTTATTTCGCCTTCATAAAGAGCTATCGCAACTTTTCTGATGGCTTCAGGTGAAACACCGAGTTGTTTTAATTTCTTTTTTACATCACTTGAAGCTTCTCCCGCTCTGGTAAAATCTTCGTTTGAAACTGCGTAGTTAAGCTCCATTAAATCAGCCATCGATGATACCTCCTGTCAATCCGTGTTCGTAAAGCAGTCCGCATGAGGAAAACATTCTGTGGCCGGTAGTAATGATGGGAAGGCCCATTTCATCGGCCATCTGAATCATGGTTTCGTCGGGAGTCTTGCCTCTTACAAAAATGATTGCCACAATGTCCATCATCTCGGCAGTTCTTATAACCTGAGGGTTGCAAAGACCTGTTAAGAGCACGCACTGATGCTTTGCAAATGCAAGCACGTCGCTCATCATATCGGATCCGCAAGCCGTCAATACCTCTTTATCCAGTTCGTCCTTTCCGGCCAAAGCAGTACCGTCAAGGATTTTTATAATATCGTTTACAGTCATAATAAACCTCCGTATTAAGTTAAAAATGGGGATAAATATACCAAGAAAAAATAAAAGAAAAACTATATGATTTTTAACCCCCAAAAAATACATAATTATTATAACAACGGAAAACTTTTTTTTCAAGCAAATAGGACAGTGGTGAAAGAAGAGTTAAAACCTATCGAAAGCATAGGTAAATAGGCGTTTTTTAAGAGAAAAATTTTTCTGAAAAAATGAAAAAATCAATAGAAATACAGACAGTGTTGTGCTAAAATATATGTTACGTTCGGCTATTGAAAAATAGTATTGTTAAAAATTTATCAAGGAGGTTTTTAGGATGAGTTCCAAGAAAACAACTGTTCCTTTTGCCGGAACCAAAGAGCAAGAGGAAGAACTTAAGAAAATCATCGCTGAAAACAAGAACCAGAAGGGAGCGTTAATGCCCATCATGCAGAAAGCACAGGACATTTACGGATACCTTCCCATCGAAGTTCAGACGATGATCGCGGACGAAATGGGTATTCCCCTCGAAAAGGTTTACGGAGTATCTACATTCTATTCACAGTTCGCACTTAATCCCAAGGGTAAATACCAGATTTCGGTATGCCTTGGTACTGCATGTTATGTTAAAGGATCGGGAGACGTTTATGCCAAGATCGAAGAGATTTTAGGTATTAAGGGTGGCGAATGCACACCTGACGGAAAATTCTCTCTTGATGCCTGCAGATGTGTAGGTGCCTGCGGCCTCGCACCGGTTATGATGATCAATGACGAAGTTTACGGACGTCTTAAACCGGACGATGTTAAAGACATTTTAGCAAAGTTTAACTAAAAATCTCTTATTTTTAATAGGGAGATATGCCCATGATGACAGAAATATCCCTTAACATACTTGACGTTACCGAGAACTCCACAAGGGCGGGCGCGAGCATTGTTCACATTACCGTTGAAGTTGACGAAGAAAAAGATCTTCTCAGAGTCTTGATAGAAGACAACGGGTGCGGAATGAGTAAGGAACAGCTTGCTTCGGTTAAAGATCCTTTTTTTACAACCAGGACCACAAGAAAGGTAGGACTCGGTGTTCCGTTTTTCAGGGAAGCGGCGCTTCAGGCAGGCGGAAGTTTTGATATAGAGTCCGAGCCGGGAGTAGGTACCAAGGTAACCGCAGAATTTCAACTAAGTAATATAGACAGAATGCCCCTGGGAGATATTACAGGTACGATTCATCAGCTGGTGATTTATCATCCGGATACTGATTTTGTTTATAAGTATGTTTTTAACGGAAATTCTTTCACGATGGACACGAGAGAATTCAGAGAAGTATTGGGAGACGTTCCTTTTGATACAAAGGAAGTGTCGGATTACATCAAAGAATATCTTTCAGAAAACAAATACAATACAGATAATGGTAAAAATATCTAGTTTAGGAGGAAAGCTATGAAATCTCTTGAAGAATTAAAAGCAATAAGAGACAGAATGCAGGGCCAGGTTGGTCTTCGTGCAGAATCCGAAGCAAGCACCAGAGTAGTTGTAGGTATGGCTACATGCGGTATCGCATCAGGTGCAAGACCTGTACTTACAGCTTTGGCTGACGCAGTTGCAGAGAAGAAGATTCCCGATTGCTCAGTTACACAGACAGGTTGTATCGGACTTTGCCAGTATGAACCCATTGTTGAGGTTATTCAGCCCGGTAAGGAAAAAGTTACATATATTAAGATGACACCCGAGAAGGCTCTTGAAGTTGTTGACAAGCACCTTATCGGAGGTCATGTTGTAACCGAGTACACAATCGGCAACCAGTTAAAATAATTAAGGAGGAAATTTAAATGTA
>CAMYYF010000260.1:0-2687 GCA_947303375.1 uncultured Lachnospiraceae bacterium | reverse complement strand
TGAATCTGTGCTGACCGTTTCTTCCTACGCAGTAAAGGTTTTCAAATTTATTAAGATACTTTTTAATCTTGTCGAAGTTATCGTAACCGTCATAGTATGCCGGGAAAGCCTTTCCGAACTTTGTCTTGTTATAACCGACAACTTTATCTTCGGAATCAATAATGCCAAGTTTAAGAAGATCGTTAACAACAGTCTTTTTCCAGTCACGATTGCCCATCGACCAGTAATAATCACCCTCGTTGCAATAGTAATTAAGTCCGAGATAGAAATGCTCGGAATTTCTTACCATATAAGGCGAAAAGTTATTATAAACCTGGATTCTTGATACTTTTACGTTAGGATTGCTAACATAAATCACCGAATCGGGAATTGCATTGTCAACAGTCTTATAATCTTCGGTATCGTTTTTCCATTTGATTTCGGTGAGTTCAACACATACGCTGACCATTCCTCTGTAGGAAAGGTTTTCTGCCGCAAGACTTACCGCGGGATCTGCATTATCCATTCCTAGAACCAAATCTCTGACGGGCATGGACGATATTAGATAATCGCAGTTAACCACAAATTCATCGCCGTCTGCACAACATCTGACGGAATGAATCTTGTCGTTCATAACGGTAACACCTGTAACCTTACAGTTTTTATGAATGCTGCCGCCCATTTCGATAAATCTGTCGGCAACTGTTTCCCACATCTGATATGCTCCGTACTTAGGATAATAATATCTTGCAGCATAAGGAGCAGGTAATTTTTCATAATCTTTGTTTTTATCCGCACTGATGATGGGTGCAATGAGGCTCTTTTCGGAAACGGGCCCGAAATCGGCATTAATTCTCGAAGGTTCCCTGCCCCAGATTTTTTCGAGATATTCCTCGATAAACATCTGATAAAGCTGTTTGCCGAAACGATTTATATAATAATCTTCAAGCGATGTTTCCTTGTGCTTGAAAACATTACCGCCTATCTGTGAAAATCCGGATTTGATGGATGTGGCAATACCGAAATTCTTTACCGCATCTTTGTTGAACTTAATCGGACTCTCATAAAATTTGTTGTCCTTATAAATTCTGGTTAATTTTTCACGCGATAAAATAACATCCTCTTCAACGTCGGGATCGGGTCCGCCGTTGTGGATTTTACAATATCTGTCTATTAACTTGTCATCTTTGGAAGGAACTCCCTGAGCGGGAAGAATTGAAGTCCAAAAATTCTTAACTGCAGGATTTTTGGATATAAACATATGACCGCCCGCATCCAAAACGTTTTCTTCGCTTTCAAGACGCGCGCAAAGACCGCCTACTACCGACGATTCTTCAACAATGGTAACTTCGTAATCCGATGATTTTGATAATAAATCATAGCCCGCCGTGAGCCCGGCAGGTCCAGCACCAATAATTATAACCTTTTTCATTCCCCAAACCCCTTTTGCAAGAATTTATTTGTTCTTTTTTTTGTCTGCCTTCTTTGTATTGTTATTTGTGTTCTCTTCGGAAATTCTGACTTCATCTATAAGCTGCTCGATAAGCATCTTTTTGATGAAAACGTCATAGCTTAAAAGACAAATCAGCAGGAAAAGTCTCATGTAATCGCCTTCTTCGCCTTCATATTCCGAAAAGCAGGCGTTCGACGCCTCGAATTTATCCTGAATGTCTTTTTTCAGCAATTCGATTCTTTCACCGCCTATATCCAGGATTGAATCGTAAAACTCGTCAAATTTGATGGAACCCTCTCCGGAAAAATACTTCTCCGTAATCGGATTAATGAGAGTATAAACATCGTTAATAGAAAGGAAATTCTTCAAGTAGTATATGAAAATAAGGGTCATCATATGCTCTTTGGAATACTTTTTCTTAACAGGCGAAGGAAGAAGATTGTTTTTCGCATAATTGTTTATCATGGTTTTGGTGAAAATCTTCTCTTCACCGTCATCCGTACTTCTTCTGGTATAATTCAGTTTTTCATCCAGGAAAGAAAGTACCTGATCCATATAAAGATCTATGTTCGGAATATCTGCGCTTTTGATATTTAGAACATTTCCCATTTCCTCTAAAATGGAGTTTAAAACCTCTTCAAAGGATTTTTGATTATTCTCTTCCTTTTTGTTGTTCGATTCCATAAATTCTCGATTAAAATTTTAAAAAATTAGATGGACAATTAAATGATAATTTTTCGTCTCACATAAATAAATTATATATATATTAGTATTAAAAGTAAAGTAATCAAAGGATAAATAAAATATTAAATTGAAATAAAAAAATAATTGTGATATACTTTAAAAAACGCTTTATAAATGTAAAGTTTTAAAGTTTTTAAGTGTGAAAGTCCGGAGGTGCAAATTATGAATCCGAAATTAAAAACCGATGCCATGGATTCGCTTTTCGAAGCAATTCTCTGTTTGGAATCAAAGGAAGAATGTTATACATTTTTTGAAGATTTATGTACTATTAACGAGCTTCTTTCACTCTCCCAGCGTTTTGAAGTTGCAACAATGCTCAGAGACAAGAAGACATATATGGAAATCGTAGAAAAAACCGGCGCATCAACTGCCACGATAAGCAGAGTGAACCGGTCTCTTAATTACGGTTGTGATGGCTATGACATGATATTTGAGCGTCTGCCCAAAAAAGACGAAAACTAGCCTGATATTTCAATCATATCAAAAGGATTAATATAGGTATTCTCGTATA
>CAMYYF010000259.1:0-2694 GCA_947303375.1 uncultured Lachnospiraceae bacterium | reverse complement strand
GAGCCGTCACCACCGATTACAACCACGCCGTCGATATTGTGTTTTTTACACACTTCCGCACCCTTTGCCTGGCCTTCTTCGGTCACAAATTCGGAACATCTCGCGGTTCCCAAGATTGTACCGCCTTCATCGATGATATCGGATACACTGCTTCTGTTCATATCAACTATTTCTTCAGCAAGAAGTCCCGCATATCCTCTTTTTATTCCTTTAACAGCCACACCTTTGCAGATTGCCGTTCTTACTACGCCTCTTATGGCCGCATTCATTCCCGGTGCGTCGCCGCCGCTTGTAAGAACACCGATAGTTTTAATCTCAGCCATTTTAATTCCTCCTTAGTTATCTGACCACAACCGAACCAACACCCAGTATTTCCTCGAGTCTTTCGATGAGCTTCTCATCGGCATTTACTCCGAGTTCTCTTCTGGTCAGTGTCTTTAATTTATTCTCTTTTATGATGCGAATGTTCACATCATCGATTCCTCTGTGTTCGTTTAGGATATTATTTATCTTTCCCCATAACTCATTATACTTTCCCATATCATCAAACTTCAACCATAATGTTTTGGGAACTTCGGTAAATGAGGTAATTTCTTCCGCAATAAGCTTGGAATTTACGTCTTCTTCGGTGGTAACTCTGCCTGTTACAAACACGGGATTGTCTTCGATTAAATATTCCCTGAGTCTTTCATATGCCTGCGGGAATACCATTATTTCGACTCTTCCGACCAGATCTTCGAGTTCAAATATAGCCATAGTCTCTTTTCTTCTGGTAAGTCTGACATTTAAGTTTGTTACAATACCGCCGATAGTAACTCTCTTTTTATCCGGAAGCCTGCTACCCTGCAGTTCTTCAAGGTATTCAAAATCTGCTGTAGTAGCTGTTACATTCTTTTTCCAAACATCTTTTACATCATCGAGAGGATGTCCCGAAATATATACTCCGAGCACTTCTTTTTCCATACTAAGGATTTCGTTCTTGGAAAATTCCGGTACATTCGGGAGTTTTATTTCCATCGCTTTTCTCTCATCCGTAGGAATGATATCAAAGATGGTCATCTGATTCGAATTAAGTTTCTTGTTCTCGGCTGCAACATCATCCATTATTGTTTCATAAACCTGGATAAACTGCTTTCTGTTGCCGCCGAGTGAGTCAAATGCGCC
Source organism: uncultured Lachnospiraceae bacterium (assembly GCA_947303375.1). Taxonomy (GTDB): domain Bacteria; phylum Bacillota; class Clostridia; order Lachnospirales; family Lachnospiraceae; genus UBA3766. The sequence goes on along the minus strand of CAMYYF010000259.1, from coordinate 1,530 downwards.
TGCTTTTATAAAGTTTTCAATCGCACGCTTGTTGACCTCCTTCGCGCCTATACGGCGTATAAAATCGGAGATACTCTCGTATTTACCGTTTTCTTCTCTCTCTTTTACGATGTGATCGATTACCTGACTTCCGACATTCTTTATTGCATGAAGTGAATAAATTAGTTTGCCGTCTTTTACGGTGAAATCATTCATACCCTCGTTGATGTCGGGAGGAAGCACTTCAATGCCCATTTCCTTGGCGGAATTGATGTAATAAGCCGTCTTGACGGGGTTATCAAGCGAGCATGTGATAAGCGCTGCCATATATTCAACGGGATAATAATATTTCATATATGCGGTCTGATAGGAAACTACAGCATATACGGCCGAATGTGATTTGTTGAAAGCATATTCGGCGAATTTTTGCATTTCATTGTATATCTGAACAGCCACGTTCTCTGAAATATTACGTTTGATACATCCGTCTATGCCGTGTTCTTCGTCTCCGTAAATGAAAATCTTGCCGTATTTTTCCATGTCGGCTGCTTTCTTCTTGGACATGGCTTTACGGACATTGTCGGAGTCGGTCATAGAAAAACCTGCGAGGTCACGCACTATCTGCATTACCTGTTCCTGATAAATCATACAGCCGTATGTGGGCTCTAATATGGGTTTTAATTCTTCGCAAAGAAATCTAACATCATCGGGATTTTCCTTGCATTTAATGTAGTTGTCTATATACTGCATGGGGCCTGGTCTGTAAAGTGCAATACCCGCCATAACGTTTTCAAGGTTCTTAGGCTTAAGTCTCTTCATAAAGCCTCTCATACCGCCGGATTCAAGCTGGAATATACCATCCGTATCACCGGTTCCAATGTACTCATAAACCTTATCGTCTTCCATGTTAATTTCTTCAAGCTTAACATCAATTCCCCTGGTACGTTTTACATTTTCGCAGGCTTTTTCAAGTACGGTCAGCGTTCTTAAACTTAAGAAGTCCATCTTAAGAAGTCCGAGTGATTCAAGTGTCGGAGCTTCATACTGAGTAACGAGAACATCGTCCGTTCCTTTGGCAAGAGGAACATATGTCTCAACTTCCTTGGGCGCTATAAGAACACCCGCAGGATGAACCGAGGAATGTCTCGGGAGGTGTTCGAGTTTTAATGACATGTCTATTACTTTGCGGACATTGTCATCGCTTTCATACATTTTTTTTAGATCGGGGCTGACCTCGAGTGCTACTGAAAGTGTAACTTCTTTTATCTTGCCGTCATTGATTCTTGCAGGGATTGCCTTGGAAATTCTGTCACCGATTTCATAGGGTAGTCCCAATACTCTTGCGACGTCACGAACAACGCCCTTGGCCTTCAGGGTACCGAAAGTAATGATTCTCGATACTTTTTCCGCACCATATTTGTCTATTACGTAATCAATAACTTCATCTCTTCTTTCATCACCGAAATCGATATCGATATCGGGCATTGTTACACGGCCGGGATTAAGAAATCTCTCGAAAATAAGACCGAATTTAATCGGATCGATATTCGT
>CAMYYF010000258.1:0-2708 GCA_947303375.1 uncultured Lachnospiraceae bacterium | reverse complement strand
ATCAAGACCGAGGGCAATTTCGTATTTGTTCCATGCAGTCATTATTCGGGCGATGATTTTGAAAACGACAAGATTGATATTGAAGTAAAGATTATTCCAGAGTTCTTAAAGCCCGGCAGAAATTACGGTGCGGTTATCATTGATACGCCTCAGAAAACATTCAAAGTTACCGTCATCGTTGATAACGACAGACAGGATATTACAAAGCACGAGAACTTTATGTTTAAGCAGTCGCTCGATGCTTTGATGAGACTTTATATCGAGTTCTCGCTTGACCGTATTTCCGAGGAAGAGTTCTTTAAAAAGAGCCTTGGAATCGCAGAAAAGATTAACGGCACCAATGAGCATAATATCATAGCCGCACTTTTCAAAGCGCAGATATTTATCATAAGCAAGAGAGAAAGAGACGCATTCAGAATCCTTGAAAGCGTCGATGCAATCATAGAAAACGAAAAGCTTTCCGACGAAACCTACGGATATTATTTCTATATCACGAGCCTGCTTTCGAAGGATGCGGATATTGTTAACAGATCTCTTAAAAAGATCAGAAAATTCTACTCCAAGGATATGGGTAATTCCATTCTTTCGTGGCTGATTATTTACCTTACGGAAGACTTCTATCAGAGAAAAGAAAAGAAACTCGAATTCCTCGTAGAGCAGTACAGATACGGCAACAATTCACCTCTTTTATACATTGAGGGCTTAAATATATTCAATGAAAATCCTTCGCTTCTTATGAAGCTTGAGGACTACGAAGAGTCGGTTCTTCGCTTTGGTCTTAAGCACAAGGCAATCAGCGCCAACCTGGGCGAGAGAATTCAGTTCTTTGTATCAAGACAAAAGGAATTCAAGCAAATCTGGTTTGATATCTTAAAATACCAGTACGCTTATATGCCAAGCAAAGAACTCTTGAATACAATTGTTTCATACCTCGTAAAAGGCAACAAAGTCGGAGAGGAATATTTCGGCTGGTATTTGCTCGGAGTTGAATCGGAGCTTAGAATCACAAGACTCTATGAGTTCTTTATGGACAGTCTGCCTCTTGATTATGACAAAGACCTGCCTCAGATGGTCATGATGTATTTTGCATACCAGAATGACCTTGATTACAGAAAGAAAGCATTCCTTTACAGAAATGTTTTAACCAGAAAAGCAAGATATCCCGAAATTGCAGTTTCTTACAGAGAAACACTTGAGGCATTTGCGAGAGAGCAGCTAAAAGAAAAGCATATAAACGAAGATCTTTTATATATTTACGCAAAAGTTTTAAATCCCGATTTCGTTAACGAAGATAATGCAAACGAATGCGTAACTCTTCAGTTTGTACGAAGAGTAATAGTTCCCAAAGGAGTAAGAAGAGTCGTTCTTTTACACAACAAGATTATCGGCGAGCAGAGATTCTCTCCCGAAAACGGCCTCGTTTACTGTCCGATTTATTCGAGGGAGTATAGACTCTTTTATGAGGACATCCACGGCAACAGAACGGTTGTACCCGAAGAAAACGTTTCGGAAGCAATCCTTAACAATCCGATGCTTCTCGAAAAGATTGCACATCTTGTTTCCGACAAGATCGGCCTTATCATGTGCAGAGTCGAGAGTATGTACAATTACGACCTCGTGACTGAGGACAATGTATTTGATTACGAGCGACTTCTTCATTCGGACGTCATTACATTCTCGTATAAAAAGACCATCGTAAAAGGATTGCTTAAGTTTTATTTTGATAACGATTATTATGCAGAGCTTGAAGATATATTAAATAACGTCAAGCCTGAGATTTTCGAAGGCGACGAGAAGGGCACATTCCTTCAGATTCTTATCGCAAGAGGTATGTACGATACCGCATTTTCCGTACTCGATACCTTTGGCCCCGAGCATGTGGAAATTAAGAGCGTGCTCAGACTTGTCTCAAGACTCCTCGAGAGAACGGATTTCGAGGAAAACGATTTGCTTATTTCCTACGCACAGTATGTTTACAGGGAAGGCAAGTACGACGGAAATATCCTCGCATATCTCGAGCAGCATTTCAGGGGCAGCGTAAAAGAATTAAAGAGCCTCTTTAAGGACTGCGAATCCTTCGGACTTGATACATATATCCTGATTGAGAACATTATCATTCAGCTTCTTTTCACGAATGCATTCTGCGCCGACAAGATTAAATATCTCGACGCGTTCATCAATATGCAGGGTACGCTCGGACTTGAAAAAGCATTCCTCGCCCAGTGTGCTTATGATTACTTCGTAAAAGACACAATCACCGACGATTATGTATTCGGTCGCATCGAAAAGCTCCTAAAAGAAAACGAAAACGTCAACAGAATATCGAAGCTTGCGCTTCTTAAGTATTATTCATTTGCTCCAAAAGAAAACTGGAACATCGATTTAATCGAAAGACTCGTCAACGAAGAACTTGAAAAGAGAGTATGTTTCCCGTTCTTTATGGCATTCCTGCCAATCGTCGGAAAACTTCAGAGTTATTCTGATTATTCGTTTGTTGAATATAAAGGAAATCCCAAGGGCCATGTAGTCATTCATTACTGCATCGAGCATGATGACGGTGTTGCAACCGAGTATAGAAAAGAAGAAATGACGCATCTTTACAGCGGAATATTCGTAAAGGCCTTCATTCTTTTCTGCGGAGAGACGGTTCAGTACTACATCACCGAGGAAAATCAGAACATGGAACAGCTTACACAGAGTTCCGTCTT
>CAMYYF010000257.1:0-2725 GCA_947303375.1 uncultured Lachnospiraceae bacterium | reverse complement strand
AATTTATCAAGCGGAATCTTTATAATGACACTCATTCCGACTCCGACTTCACTTTCAATATCAAACTGAACCGCACGCTCGGTAACCATCTTAAGTCTTAAGCACGCATTCATAATACCGACATGCTTTCTGGCTTTGATGGATTCAATCGATGCGTTCTCGATATCTTTTAACATCTCCTCGACTTTCTCATCGCTCATGCCTTCGCCGGTATCTTCGACTTCTATATAAAGGTCCTTTTCGGATTTATATACTCTGACGAATATCCAGCCTTGCGTGGCCTTGGACTCGATACCGTGTACGCAGGCGTTTTCGACAAACGTAACTATGGTAAGTTTGGGAACCAGGTAGTTTTCGCATTCCTCTTCGACATCGATATCAAAAGAAAGTCTGTCGCCGAATCTGTAACTTTGCAGTGCCAGGTACGCTTCAATGGATTCGATTTCGTTTTTAATCGTAACGAAGTCCTTGCCCCACTCTACATTCTGTCTTTCCATGACCGCCAGTTTGTCGACCATGCTCGCGGTTTCGGTCTCTCCTTTTAAGAGCGAGTGCATTCTGATGCTTTCCAGAGCATTGAACATAAAGTGCGGATTAATCTGACTCTGAAGAGCCAGAAGTTCCGCTTTCTGCCTTGCGATATCACTTTCCTGTTCCTTGATTTTATCCTTGTATACGGTTGTTACCAGTTCGTTGGTAATATCAACCATCTTGTTGTATTTTTTCATAAGGGATGCGAGCTCATCGTTTCCCTCGACGTTATTGATGGAATTGAAGGTGTTTGTTTTCTCGCTTCCGAAAGCATTTTCCAGAATTGCAATTCTTTTGATAACCGTGTTTTCAATTATCATTAACATGATCAAAGGAATGATAATCGTAACTATAAAAAGCAATACCAGAACCGGCCAGTGATCCTTTATGGCCGTCGAAATGATTTTTGTCTGGTTTACAATTATAATATCAACCTGTGCGCCGGCGATATTCAGTTTTTTTACAACATTGTTTTTGTTGGTTAAATCCACCTGCGATCTGTAGATAACCGTATCACCTTCCGTGGAGAATACGACATAATCGTCGATGATAACATATGCCGGATATTTTGAGTTGAAGGATTTTAAAGTGCTCTGAAGCGTACTGGAGTCATGTCCTATTAAAACTATTTTTCCTACATCGGTGTCATAGTAATCCATTCTTTTTATATAGTAAAATTTTCTTTTGCTTCGAAATTCACTTTTTTCATTTGTATCGTAATATGCACAGATTAAGTCTTTTCTTTCGCTTTTGATAAAATCCTGATACCATTTCTGGGTGTATACTCCTGACAGTTTTTTGATAAACTGGGCATCCAGAAGCGTATCGTTATCCGCATATACTACTATACTGTTTCTGTTAAGTCCGGAAGTCGTTTCAAGAAACGAATCATAAATGATACTCGTATAATCCGCCCAGAAATCATATCCGTTCTCGTACTCTTTAACCGCAAAATCATTTATCTTCGGGTTTTTGTTTACACTTTCTGCCAGCGTCACATCGCTTGATAGCATGTTTTCGAAATAATTCTGATAAACGCCGGCGATATATTCCATGTCATATTTAATGGCTCTGATTTCCTGTTCGTACACAGCGTTTACAATAATAATGTCCGTTACGATAAGCGGTACAAAAACGCACGTAAAATAAAGCACAAAGAATTTGTGCCGGAATCTCAGATTATTAAAAATCTTTTCTATGGGCTTGACCAGCAGTTTCAGAAATTTTCTCATATCCTTTTTATTGTAACATATTTTTCGTTTTAACGATATTACGTGATTAAACTTATCATCAACTTTAAAAAAATCTGTTTTATTGACTGTGCGGAAAAAAATTAGTATAATGGTTTTTTAGTTAGTTGCAACTAACCTAAAGCATAAATACAGGAGGTACTTCCAATGAGTGAAATATTTACAAACATACCCGAAATAAGGTATGAGGGACCCGACAATATGTTCCATGCATTCATCATCGGTATGGATTCGTTTGCATTCGGACTTCTCAAGGCGGCCGCACTCATCGAAGACGGAAGAATCGAAGGAAGGAGTGTTTAACAATATCCTTCTTTCCGGATTTTAATATTTTATTCCTTTAATTTCCTCACAAAAAGAACCCGATGCATTTGCACCGGGTTCTTTTATATCTTTTAGATTATTTCACATTTTATCTTACTTGAAAGGATTCTCTGTAGGATAAGGAAGTGAAGCGGGCTGATTGTAGTTGATATCCTCGATGGGAACTCCGATGTATTTGAATACTTCGTAGAGTGCCTTGCCGTGATGTCCGAATGTAACAGCACCGTGATGAGGATAGTTCTTCTCAATAAGTACATGACGATAGAAACGTCCCATTTCCTTAATTGCGAATACACCGATACCACCGAATGATCTGGTTGCAACGGGAAGTACTTCACCTTCTGCAAGATATGCTCTGATCTTAGCATCAGCTGTTGACTGAAGTCTGAAGAATGTGATATCTCCGGGGATGATGTCTCCTTCGAGTGTTCCGTTTGTAACTTCGATAGGAAGTGCTCTTGCCATGATCATCTGATACTTCATCTCATGGAATGCAAGCTTCTTGGAGCATGTATTACCGCAGTGGAATCCCATGAATGTATCTGTATGCTTGTAATCGAATTTGCCTTCGATAGACTCTTTGTACATATCCTTGGGAACGGAGTTGTTGATATCAAGAA
>CAMYYF010000256.1:0-2733 GCA_947303375.1 uncultured Lachnospiraceae bacterium | reverse complement strand
ACGGCTGTCAACACGTGTCTTATTGCCGGTATATTCAGAGCCGGAGGCGACTCGAAATTCGGTTTCTGGTGTGACCTTATAGACATGTGGGCTTATGCGGTACCGCTCGGACTGCTTGCGGCGTTTGTGCTTAAACTTCCCGTAAAATGGGTTTATTTTCTTTTATGTACGGACGAGTTCGTAAAATGGCCGTGGGTATTTAAGCATTTTTACAGCCACAAGTGGGCAAGAAACATAACCAGGGATGATGTATAATAAAACAAATTCATAAAAGGGTGGAAGAAGGAATGAAAAAGACATTAAGGAATATTATTTCGACCGTGCTGGTACTGAATATGCTTATGTTTGCAGTCGGATGTACCAATCCGGGTGCAAATACCGGTAAGGACAATAACGATTCGCAGGCACAGCTTGTAAACAGTCCAACCACTGTTAATCCTGACGGCAGTATAGGAAATAACGGAAATAACGCTAATTCAGGTAATCAGTCGGCAGGTGTTTCAGGCTTCAGTAAAGATGCTTTTGCATCAAAAATCGAAGGCACTTATTTTGCAATTGACGAAGGCGGAGCTCCTTTTGCGCTTTCAATTTATAACTATTACGGAAATGTATACGCCTACGGCGGATATGTTGAATCCGAGGAAGAACCCGATATTTACTCATTCTGGATGATGGAATTTATCCCCGAGGATCCGAGAGATTTTTATTACGAGAATACTAACGAGGCAAGAATCGGCGTTCTGACATTTTCCATCATGTCCAATTTAGGCAGATACTGGAGCGCTCCCGTTGAAGGCGTAATCAGCTTAACGGATGACGGCATTAAGATAGAGGGCGACGAGGCATTATGTCCTATAGGAACCAACGGAAGAATGATTGAACTTTCAAGAAGTGAAAAAGTTGAAGACTTCTTTATGGGTGATATCGATTCATATGCTTCCGAAAATTTCACGACAAACTGTGCGGACGAAAATCTTTACGGTATATGGAAACAGAAGGACAGCGATAATCCCTGGTTTATTACTTTTGAAAAAGGAGAAGAATTCGCCGAGGCAAGTGTTTATCAGAAAACAGGCGGAATTGAGGCAAATCTTTGCACAGGCTATTGTGATTTAAGCGAGGCAGGAAGCGGAGAAATGATTGTAAATCAGTTCAGAAGCGGATCTCCCGAAATATATCGGTTTTCATATGAATTAAACGGCGATGAACTTGAGTTTGCTGAAAGTTTTTATTTCATTGAAGAAGGCAAAACAGTTTTTGAACGTGTGGATATTAATGATATTCCGATTGTTGCTTTGTATGATCCGGACAATCTGGACGCAATAAAAGGAGAAGCAGTCCTCGACGTGGGCGGTGAAATGAGAGAAATCTGTGCTCATTTCAGGGCCACTCAGGATGTTGAAAATAACGGAACCGATTTTGTCAGAGTCGGAAACCTTGTATTTTTCAGATATTATAATTTAACAGACATGTCGTCGTTTTATTCCGACTGGGGAGAGTTTACCAATGCATATCAGTTAAACGACGAAGGCTGTGTATGCTATTACGATTTAAATACAAAAGAATGCGGACTGGCTTACAGGGATTACTGCGCGGGGCCTCTTTACTATGTGAACGGTAAGTTTTATTCCGAAAGATATGATGTGAATGAGGTTTATTCGGTTGAGTATCTGATGAGCTGCTATCCTGACGGTTCTGCTTTGGAAGAATGGTCAGACACGGACACATTTTCCGAGATAGAGGCTGTTTCGGATGAAGGCAACAGTTTTGCGGTATATCAGTTCCTGGCAGGAAATCTTTATATAGATTACGGTAATGCGTATCGCGTGGATCTTAATCTGATTCCCGAGGATTACGTTTATGCAGTAAAAATCTCCGGAGACAGCATTTATGTAGTTACAGCCAACGACAGTGATAAGATACGTCTTACGGAGTATCAGAGATACTACGGAGGAGAAGGTATCGTACTGGCTGAATATGATGCAAAAGATATCTGGAAGGATGGTTACGCCGGAATCTATCAGATTGAAGTGCTTGCTGACAGCGTACATGTGGGAATAAACCATGTTGTCGGAAAATACGGGCAGATAAAGGAAATTATTGTTTTGGAAGCAGAGCCCGGAGTTGAAAATTCCGGAAAAGTCGAATACAGGGGATTGCCGGATCTTATAGATATTTATGGCAGACCGTATTTTTACCATGACTATAACTTTGATCTTGTATTTGCTGATGTTAATCCTGATGGCGATACATATTTATCCGAGGATACTTACGGTAATTTGTGTTACTACAATTTCTTTGACGGCGCGGAACTGATAAAAACCGACTTCATTGAGGAAAATCCTCACGCCGTTTACGACGGTATGACCGCCGAAATATTCCAGGAAGGTGAGAATATAGACGGATTAATTTTTGCCGTAACCGCAACAAGCTCTTATGCAGCCGATAAGGATTTAGGCGAAACCAGATGTTATCTTTTCAGAAACTTTAATTATACAGTAATCAATTCAAGGGGAGACGAGCCGGATATCGAGCTTAATCCCGTGCTCACAGATTGACATTTGTACGTAAATTTTATATACTCAAATTCGCCCTCAATGCAATTTGAGTTCGGCGTATGTTTCAGATAAGCGGTCTGGGTTTGGGTCTTGCGCGACGGAAATCCACGAACCGTGTCAGGTCGGGAACGAAGCAGCACTAAGAGGAATCTTCCGGGTGCCGCAAGGGTGCCTG
>CAMYYF010000255.1:0-2742 GCA_947303375.1 uncultured Lachnospiraceae bacterium | reverse complement strand
GTTTCTTTTACGCCGATTCCTTTTCTTACAACAGCAACACCCGTCACGGTTAAAAGGAAGGTTGCAATATCAATGATTAGCAATAATTTTACGTCGCTTATTGTAAGAAGAAATCCGGCAATCAGGGGTGAAAACAGGTATCTCGAGCTTCCTGCGAGCGAAACGAGACCGTTGGCTCTGGAGAATTCTTCCGCTGTCAGAAGATCAGTAATGGTTGCGCGATAGGACGGTTCAAGGAGTGCCGAGAAAATCGCACTGACCGAGACACCTATACATATTTGGAAAAGAGTGGCTTCACCGCGAATCATGCAGATTAGGATGAATAATACTCCGAGAGCAGAGAAGCCGTCTCCGATCATCATTAATAGTCTACGATCGTATCTGTCGGCCAAGATGCCTGCAGGTACGCTTAAAAGGAGTGAGGGAAGAAATCCTAAAAGAGTTACAAGCGCCATGCTTGCCGCACTTCCCGTCACTTTGAAAATGTAAACTCCGAGTCCGAAAGCCGTCAGGCCGCTTCCTATGGAGGAGACCAGTTCTCCGAACCAGAGAAGAAGGAATTTATTGAAATTGCTTTTTTGTTTCATTATCTTTCTCCGCGTGCAATCATGTCGCGAACAAATTCCATGGTTCCTTTCCTGGCGCCCAAAAGTTTTTCCGTGAGATCGATGAATACTTCGATGTCTCTTTCGGTAAACTGTCCTTCGTCAAATGTTTCGCTGCTGACAAGCAGCATCATTTTTACTCTCTCGGGAATATTTGTGCAGTCGAATATTCCTTCTTTTATGCCTTCTTCAACAACCTTTGAAAGGATGGGTGTCGCAACATCATACAGTTTCTGTTTTATTTTTTTATGCATAAGGGCGTTTTCCGGGTTGAGGAGTGCCTCTTCGATGGTGAACTCTTCTTTTTCAGGCTGAAGGGACATGATTATTCCGGTGATTTTAACGGGGATGGGAAGGTCGGACTTTAAAACTGCCGTTGCAGCCTCGGCTTCCTTGTTAATCATCATGCAGATTACTTCTTCCAGAAGAAGCTCTTTGCTTTCGAAATAGTAGTAGAAAGTGCCTTTGGCAATTCCTGCCTCTTCGATGATTTCATCCACGCTCGTGTTCTCATATCCTTTTGTCAGAAACATACGGTATGCTATCTGTACGAGTTCAAGTTTTCTTTTTTCGCCCTTTTTCATTGTTTTTCTCCTTTTCGACTATCGGTCGGTTTTATTATAACAATACGAAATTTTGCTTGTCAAGTACTTTTTCGACTAAAAGTCGGTTTTTGTTTTTTTGCCGCTCTCTTTGAATTGACAAAAGCATAAAAAAAGCCTACAATTCTATATGTTCGTGAAAGATTTCGCCTGCGTTAAATGATGCGGCGTTTCAATATTTTAGGAGGTATTTTATGAATATTTTGGTAATTAACTGCGGAAGTTCATCACTCAAGTATCAGCTTATTAATTCTGAGAGTGAAGCAGTGCTTGCAAAAGGACTTTGCGAAAGAATCGGAATGGACGGCTCCTGTATTAAGCATACTCCTTCGGGAAAGGATAAAGTAACAAAAGAAACTCCGATGCCCGACCATACTTATGCTATTCAGGCAGTTATCGATGCTTTGACAGATGCAGAACACGGCGTTGTTAAGTCACTTAGTGAAATCGATGCAGTAGGTCATCGTATTGTGCACGGCGGTGAGAAGTTTGCGAAATCTGTTGTTATCACAGACGAAGTTATGGATGCAATCGCAGAATGCAACGATCTTGCTCCTCTTCACAATCCTGCAAACCTTATCGGTATCAACGCTTGTAAAAAGATTATGCCCGGCGTTCCCATGGTAGCAGTATTTGATACAGCTTTCCATCAGACAATGCCCGAGAAAGCATATATGTACGGACTTCCTTATGAATATTATGAGAAATACAAAGTTCGTCGTTACGGATTCCACGGAACCAGCCATGATTTCGTATCTGCAAGAGCAGCAGAGATCCTCGGCAAGAAGAGAGAAGATTTAAAGATTATCGTTTGCCACTTAGGAAACGGTGCAAGTATTTCTGCAGTTGACCACGGCAAGTGCGTAGATACATCCATGGGCCTTACACCTCTTGAAGGTCTTATCATGGGTACAAGATGCGGCGATATCGATCCCGCAATCATCGAGTTCATCTCAAAGAAAGAAAATCTTTCAATCTCTGAGATCAACACCATCATGAACAAGAAGTCCGGTGTTGAAGGAATGTCAGGTGTATCTTCAGACTTCAGAGACTTATCCGCAGCAATGGATGCAGGCAATGCACGTGCAAAGATGGCTCTCGAAACATACACATACAGAGTTGCTAAGTACATCGGTGCTTACGCAGCAGCTATGAACGGTGTTGATGTTATCGCATTCACAGCAGGCATCGGCGAGAACGACGGAAGAGTTCGTTCCATGACAGGCAAGTACCTCGGATACCTCGGAGCAAGCATTGACGAGTCCAAGAACAATGTTCACGGCGAAGAAGCAATCATCAGTGGTGAAGGCGACAAAGTAACCGTTATGGTAGTTCCCACCAACGAAGAATTGGCTATTGCAAGACAGACAGCAAGTTTGGTAAAATAGTTAAGTCGCGAATTTAACAGACGGTGCCCGGCTCCCGTAAGGGTGCCCGGCTCCGACACAAGCAGACGTATCGAAGCGGTCATAACGGGGCGCACTCGAAATGCGTTTGACCTCCGGGTCACGAGGGTTCGAATCCCTCCGTCTGCG
>CAMYYF010000254.1:0-2744 GCA_947303375.1 uncultured Lachnospiraceae bacterium | reverse complement strand
TTACGGAAATGCACCTCTTTTTTATTTATTGTACGTTGTTTGCTTCTTTTATGATACAATGGAAAAGTATTGAAAAAAATATAAATGGGGAGCGTTACATGGAGCAGTTTTTAAGCAAATTTGATGATATTTTGTACACGTGGTGTCTTATATATCTTCTGGCGGGCGCGGGAATATTTTTTACGATAAGAACGAAGTTTGCGCAGATTCGACTTCTGAAGGATTCAGTCAAATGGATGTTTGAGAAAAAAGGCGGCAAAGGCATTTCCTCGTTCCAGGCGCTGATGGTTGCAACCGCATCGCGTGTAGGTACGGGAAATATGGCGGGAGTTGCCACGGCAATTCTTCTCGGCGGTCCCGGAGCGGCTTTCTGGATGTGGATAATGGCGATAATCGGATCTTCGTCCGCGTTCGTGGAAAGTACCCTGGCTCAGATTTATAAAAGAAAAGAAGGCGACACATTTAAAGGCGGCCCGGCTTTTTATATAGAAAGGGCGCTTCATTCAAGATGGCTTGGCATTCTCTTTGCCATTTCCCTTATTGCGACATTTGCGTTCGGGTTTAACGGCCTGCAGGCTTACAATATCGTTTCTGCGCTCGATTATTATTTCCCGAATATCTCATCGACGAGAGTTCCCTTAATTGTGGGCGCAATACTTTTCGGACTGGTAATGTTTTTGTTTTTTGCCGGAACCGAGAAAATCGGCTGGCTTTCATCGGTGCTCGTTCCGGTTATGTCGGGACTTTATATTCTGATGGCGCTCCTCGTCATAATCATGAACTTCGGCAAAATTCCCGAAGCTTTGTCTCTGATTATAAAATCGGCCTTTGATTTTAAGGCGATTTTCGGCGGAATGGCAGGCTCGTGTATGGTGCTTGGCATCAAGAGAGGTCTCTTCTCGAATGAAGCAGGTATGGGTTCCGCACCCAATGCATCTGCATCCGCGGAAGTCTCACATCCTGCCAAGCAGGGTCTTGCACAGATTGTGTCGGTTTATATAGATACTCTTATGATCTGTTCCGCAACGGTATTCATCGTTCTTTTAACAGGTCAGTATCAAAACGGCGCAGCAGACGGCATTCCCCTTATTCAGCAGTCCGTAGCTTCACAGTTCGGAACATTTGCAATTCATATTGTAACGATTTCCGTCTGCCTCTTCGCATTTACGTCCATCCTGGGTAATTTCTTTTATGCGGAAGCAAACATTTTATTCATTACGAAGAATAAAGCCGTTATGATTATCTTTAAAATTCTGGCGGCGATTATGGTATTCGTCGGTGCGAACAACAATATCACGGTGGCGTGGTCTCTGGCGGACATTACCATGGGAATTGAAGCGATAATCAATATTGTTGCGATTATGCTTCTTTCAAATATAGCGGTTAAGGCCCTGAAAGATTATGAAAAGAAGAAAAAGGCCGGCGGAGAGATAACATTCCGTGAATCGGACATAGGACTTTCAAATACGGATGTATGGAAATAAAAAACGGGCTCGGAAAAATCCGAGCTCGTTTCTTTTATGATTTGAGAAAACAATTATTTGATTACGTCTACGCCGTACTTTTCGCCGAGTTCGGCAAGTTTGCCGTTTTCAACGAGCTTGTCGATTGCGTTATTGACGATTTCTACAGTCTTGGTATCTTCAAGTCTGAAGCCGATTGCGTATTCCTCGCTCTGAAGGCTTGCACCGTCAAGAATCATGAGGTCGCTGTAGTCGGTATCTTCGTTGATAACTGCCTTGGCAAGTGTTAAGTCAAGTACTGCTGCGTCGCATGTGCCGGCCTTAACTTCAAGAAGAGCATCCTTCTGTGCGCTGGTTCCAAGGTATTTGCCTGTTGAAAGATGAGGATCTGCCTCGATTGCGCTCTCACCTGCTGAACCGCTCTCTGCACATACATTGATTCCGTCCATATCTGCAAGAGATTTGAACTTGTCTGCATTGCTCTTGTTGATAACTACTACCTGCTCGTTAACAACGTATGACTTTGAGAAAGCCATGTTTGCTTTTCTTTCTTCTGTTACGGTAAGTCCGTTCCAGATACAGTCGATGGCTCTTGACTTAAGCTCAACTTCCTTCTGATCCCATTCAATCTCCTGGAATTTAACGGGAACACCAACGATGTCCGATACAGCCTCGGCAAATTCGGTATCAAAACCGATTAACTTGCCGTTTTCGTCATAATAATTCATCGGCTCATAAAGTGTGATTCCGACAACCAATTCATTTTTGTTTTTGATATAGTCCCAGTCTGTGGCAGCCTGCTTAGAGCATCCGACAAGCATGGTTCCTACCATTGCTGCCATTAATAATACAGAAATAATTTTCTTCATTTCTATCCTCCTTATAAAACCTAATAGGTAGAGATACATACTACACGCATATTCGGATTTTGTCAAACGAGACCTGGGTTTGATTTTTAAATGATAAAAGAAAAAATTTTAAAAAAGGTGTTGACAGGAACTGTATATTGCTGTATATATAACACATAAACAGTTGTGAGGTGAAAATATGAAATTACTCCAAAACAGCGGAATTCCGATTTATAAACAGATAAGTGAACAGTTAAAGGAAGAGATACTTTCCGGGAAAATAAAAGAAGGAGAATACCTTCCTTCAATAAGAGGCCTGGCTCAGGACTTGCGAACCAGCGTCATTACGACCATAAAAGCATATGAGGAACTTGAAAGTGAGGGCTTAGTTACAGCGGTGCAGGGCAAAGGCTTCTATGTCAATGCGCAGGAC
>CAMYYF010000253.1:0-2780 GCA_947303375.1 uncultured Lachnospiraceae bacterium | reverse complement strand
CATTTGGGAAGAGAACCCACTACATCCGCAAGTCCGCCCGTCTTAATAAACGGAACACCTTCTGATGCAACAAAGAGAATGTTTTTCATTTAACCCTCCGAAACAAAATAAAAAGAAAAAATATAGTTTAATATACGCTCAAAGCACAATTTATGCTCATAAAAGATAAATCATACCCGATATCTTGTATATTATACTATATTTTTATCCTTAAATAAAGAGACAATTAAATATCAATTGATTTTTTGTAGTCCAAGGCCTGCTTTTTAATCTCGGATGCATTTTCAAGGAAACTCTCAGCCCCCGACTCATCTCCGAGCATTCTTGCAATTTCTTTTATTTCGCCGTCTTCATCAAGCACATCAATATAAGTATTGGTTCTTGAGTTGTCAGATACGATTTTCTTTATCTCAAAATGTACATCGGCCATTGCAGCTATTTGCTGAAGATGTGTTATTAAAATAATTTGATGATCTTTTGATAAAAGAGCAAGCTTCTTGGCCACTTTCCAAGCGGTAACGCCTGAAATGCCGGCATCAATTTCATCAAAAATGAGCGTTTCGGTATTATCGCTCTTAGCTCCTACTGTTTTAATCGCAAGCATAATTCTTGAAAGTTCACCGCCCGAAGAAACATTTTCAAGAGGCTTTAATGGCTCGCCCGGATTGGTGGAGATTTCAAAATTCACCTTGTCTTTACCGTTTGCGGTATATTCAGGCGCTTCAGTAATTGCAACATTAAATGAACTCTGATTGAAATTAAGATCCGAAAGTCCTTCAGTAATGGCTTCTTCAAAAGATTTTGCGTTTTTCTTTCTGACTTCGGTTAAGGCATCTGCGGATTTCTTTAAAGCTTCTTTAGCTTTTTCATAGTCTTTTAGGATACTTTCTCTTTTAATCGCATAATCTTCTAAAGCTTCGAGTTCTTTTTCCTTGTCGTCCAGATACTCGAGCACATTTTCTATGGTTCTGCCGTATTTTCTTTCAAGTTCGTTGATAAGATTGTATCTTTCTCTTAGTCTTTCGAGTTCTTCTTCGTTAGGGGCATAGTCTTCTAAAAGCCCATATGTTTCACGTTCAAAATCGGACACAAGTGAATAAATATTGTTAAGCTCGTCAAACAAATCTCCCAGTGCAGAATCATAAGATGAAATCGCAGTCATTTCGCGAATGGATTTATTGATCATTTCTCCCGCACTGCTCTCGTAATCATACATCATGTCTTTTACGAGGGATAAAGTACTCTGAATTTTATATGCGTTTTCAAGAACTTTTAATCTTTCTTCGACTTCCTCTTCCTCGTTTACCTTTAAGGATGCGGATTTGATTTCGTTTATCTGATACTCGAGTAGGGAAATCTCTCTTTCTCTTCTTACTTCATCAACTTCGGGACTCTCAGCCAGCGCTTTTAAACGCAGATATTCGGCATAAGTTTTCTTATAGCCGGAAGCTGCGTCTGAAATGTCTTTTGCAAACGAATCAAGTATTTCGATGTGTTTTCTGGAATTTAAAAGATTCTGATAGTCGTGCTGTCCGTAGATATCGATAAGAGCGGATGCAATATCTTTTATGACAGAAACGGTAACAGTCTGAGAATTGAGCTTAAATACGCTTCTTTGAGGCGTAATTTTTCTCTGAATTAAAATCTCATCGTTTTCCAAAGATATATCATTTTCAACAAGTTTATTCTTAACCTCATCGGTATCGGCCGTAAACGTGATTTCAACCAAAGCGAATTCTTCGCCCGTTCTGATAAAGTCTTTATCGGCCTTTGCACCGAGTGCTATAGCTAAAGACCCTAAAACAATCGATTTGCCGGCGCCGGTTTCACCTGTAAGAATATTGAGCCCTTTAGAAAAATCTATATCGATTTCATCGATAAGAGCAAAATTTTTAACATGTAAATTTAAAAGCATTTGACCCCCTTATAAAACTAGTTTTCTTTAAGTTTCCTGTTAAGGGTTTCAAGGAAATTAACATTATTCATCTGAATGAAGCTTACATGGCCTGCGTTCTTTGAAATTACAATCTCGTCCTTATACTGAAGATCAATATGTTCAAAGCCGTCAAAATGCGCAAGAACTGTCTGGCCCGTCTCTTCGTCATGAGGTTCGCCGATTGAAATCTTTACAGTATCTTCTGCTTTAAACAGAATACTTCTGTTCATAAAAGAGTGGGCGGAAATCGGCGTAACAAGAATCATATCCGCTGAAGGCTCAACGATCGGTCCGCCTGCAGATAAATTGTATCCCGTAGAACCCGTAGGCGTAGAAATAATTACACCGTCGGCTCCGTAGGATTTAAGAAACATACCGTTTACTGAAATATCAAAATTTAAAATCTGAAGCATTCCCCCTCGGTTTATACACACATCATTTAATGCTTCGGATTCAAAAATAAGCTCATTATTTCTGTAAACACGTCCGTGTAAAAGCATTCTTTCTTCTAAAAGATACTCTTTTCTGATAAGACGTCCCAATGTTTCTTCAAGACCATCAACACCTGTCTGAGCAAGGAAACCGAGATGGCCCAAATTTATACCAAGTATAGGAAGATTGAATTTCGAGCACTTCTTTGCAACACGCATAAGGGTACCATCGCCGCCGAGCACGAGCACAACATCACAACCCTCGGCATCAGTTACCGAAACATTCGTTTCTCTGCTTACCTGAACAGGTTTTGCATACTCCACGTTTTTCTCATCAAAAAATTCACAGATTTTCTTGCAAACCTTCAGTTCCTTATCCTTATACGGATTTACGCAAATTAAAACTTTCATTC
>CAMYYF010000252.1:0-2781 GCA_947303375.1 uncultured Lachnospiraceae bacterium | reverse complement strand
GCGCTTCCGTCTTCTTTAAGTTCAAGTATTCCGTATGTGGGTTTTCCCGAAGACTGTCTGGGGAGCGAAATGCTTCCGGGATTCATTATCTGTAATGTACCGTCAGTAGAATATGTCGGTCTGTGAGTGTGTCCGAAAAGTGCTATATCGCACTCTCTGTCCTTGGCTTCGTCGATAATTCGCCAAAGCCCGCTCGAAACGTTGTACAAATGGCCGTGTGTCACGAATATTCTGTGGCCGCAAAGTTCAAGTACACGCTCTCTCGGAAGAAATGAGCACCAGTCATTATTGCCCGCAACCGCCACAAAAGGCACGTCGCAGACCGATTCCATTTCATCCTCGCATCCTTCGACATCGCCGCAGTGAATCACATATTCGATGTCGTCAAGTTTTTCGAGCAGTTCATAAAAATTTCCCTGATACCTGTGGGTATCGCTGACTACCAGTATTTTCATAAATCTGTCACTATCTTCTTAATTATTTATCGGTTTTATTTAACAAAACTTCCATCATTTTTCGAAGAGCTTTTCCACGATGGCTGATTTTATTTTTCTCTTCCATGGAAATTTCGCTTGATGTGCAGCCGTACTCGGGCAGCATAAATATCGGATCGTAGCCGAAACCGTTCTCTCCGGCCTCTTTATATCCTATATAACCTTCCATTGTCTCTCTGACAACGGTTTCGTTGCCTTCCATATCGATTGCTGCGATGGAACAGACGAATCTCGCGGTTCTGTCTTCATCCTTCACTCCTTCAAGTCTGTCGATGATGGCCTGATTTTTAATATGATAGGAAGTGTCCTCTCCCATATATCTGGCTGATAAAACTCCGGGCTCCTTGTTTAGGGCATCAACCTCAAGACCCGAGTCATCAGCGAAAATATAAACCTTATCGTAGTTTACATAATCTTGTGGTTTCTTTTTTAAATATTCTTCTCTGACCGTTCTAACCTTGATAAGTGAATTTTCTTCGAAGGTTTTGCCGTCTTCAACGATTTTTGGGTCGAGTCCTTCCTCTTTCATGGTCAAAATTTCCCAGTTATCAAAGTTAAATATAGATTTAATTTCTCTGATTTTTCCCTGATTCTTCGTTGCTACGATTACTTTAACGCTCATTTTTATATTATCCTTCCGTCTTTCTTGGAGGCTTGGGCCCCATGAACTGATAAAGGTAAGTTTTCATCATTCCGTTGTAAATTTTGCGGTTTTTATCCGCTTTTTTGCCGATTGATGCCTCTGCGTCGGGGTATGAAGTGATCATATACATGCTCCAGGAGTCCAATTCTTTGAATCTTTCTCCTAAAGTTATGTAAACTTGTGAGACGCTATCCTTATCCATCAGTCTCTCTCCGTAAGGAGGATTTGTGATGATAAAACCATACTTTTTATGATGGCTTAAATCTTTTACGTCCCTTACCTGAAAATGTATATATTTCTCTACACCGGCTTTTCTGGCATTCTCTCTGGCGATTTCAACCATCTCGGGATCTATATCATAGCCCTGAATATCCATTTTCTCAGGGATGATGATTCTTTCTCTTGCATCAGTCTTGCAGTCAGCCCACATTTTCGTATCTATGATATGCTTCCATTCCATAGCGGAGAATCTTCTGTTAATTCCCGGAGCTATATTTGCGCCAATTAATGCGGCTTCAATCGGAAATGTTCCCGAACCGCAGAAAGGATCGACCAATATTCTGTCTTCCCTCCAGGGTGAGAGCATTATTATCGCTGCTGCCAGGTTTTCAGCTATCGGAGCCTTGGCTGTTAAAAGCCTGTAGCCTCTTTTATGAAGACTTGTACCCGTGGTATCTATGCCGACACTTACAATATCCTTATTTATCATCACGCGGATGCCGAATTCTATACCTGTCTCGTCAAAGTGGGTTCTGCCGTAAAATGCGCCGAGCCTGTCAACCATGGCCTTTTTCATGATTTTCTGAATATCCGTGGGACTGAAAAGCTTGCTCTTAACACTTGCTGCTTTTACGACGTTAAATTTCGCATCCTCGGGAATATATCTTTCCCATTCGATGGCTTTCGTGCCCTGAAACAGTTCTTCGAAAGTCTCTGCCTTAAATTCACCGACATTTATAAGAATTCTCTCCGCTGTGCGAAGAAATACGTTTGAATAGCATATTGCTTCAATGTCTCCCTCAAAGTAAACTCTGCCATCCACTACCTTTGTAACATCGTATCCGAGGTCGAATATTTCTTTTTTTAAGACTGCTTCCATACCGAAGTGGCAGGGAGCCATCAGTTCTATTTTATCAGGCATCTTTTGTTTCCTCACTACTTGATATAGTACCATAAGCAGTGTTTTTTCTCAACAAAACGGACCGCATTAAGCGGCCCAGTTTTGTTATGTATTGCAAACCCTTTCAATGATTACATACATATTTATTCTTTCCAGTATACGATTAAATCGTCTGTTACCGGAATATTGAAATCAACGTCCCAGCTGCCGGTCAGCGTAGGTTTAAATACCGGTTCAGTGGCTGTTGAATTATAAGGAACAGTCTGTATTCCGAAGACTGTATTCTTATACATAAATGTTACGGTGCGAGGTCCGTTATTGGATGCCTGCTGGCTCTTTAAATCGCTGCCGGAGATAACCATCTTGCCGCTTCCTTCCGAGATATCATTGAAGAAATCAATTGTAATCTCAGGGAATGTCGTAAGATCCAGACCCGTTATCTGTTTGAGTAAACTACTCTGTGTATCGTTACCGCCGATAAGAACATCCGTATTTACGTTAAATACTATCTCATCGCCGACTTT
>CAMYYF010000251.1:0-2785 GCA_947303375.1 uncultured Lachnospiraceae bacterium | reverse complement strand
CGAGTTCTCCGGATAAATCGATTTTGTCGATATCCATATCGATTTCGGCTTCAACAACACTCGCTTCATCCATCATGAGTCCGAGTTCGTCATCGGTGATTAAATCATCGTCTTCCATAGGACGGAAAACATCGATACCGTTGGCATCTTCGAATTCCTGAAGGCGGTCATATTCTTCTTCACCCATCTGAACACCTTCAAAATGCTTTTCGATGTCCGAAGGATCGAGAATATTCTTCTTCTTTTTAGCCAGTTTAAGTAATGATTTAAGTCTTTCTTCAAAGAGTTCATTTACTTTAGGCTCTTCTACGGATTCGCTTGCCTCTTCGATGAACTCTTCATCTTCAATTACTTCGACTTCTTCGATTACTTCTTCAGTCTTTTTTCTTCTTCCCATTTTCTTTTTCTACTCCTTATTCAGGTATTGTTATTTTGATTTTTCTGATTTCCATCAGTTCTTTTTTCTTTTCCATATATTCTTTTGGATCAAGTCCTGCTTCGCTCTTTCTCTTTTCATCAAGCGAATTAGACTTAAGCCTGAATATTATGTCAACCAAAGCGCCTGCTATTTCTTCTTTATCTTCAACTCCGCTTAAGGTTGATGTAAACATATTCGAAACCGTATTCTGAACTTCCTCGTCCTCGAACATATTTACCATTCTTGCCGGCGAAGCATTGCCGTTCTTTAAATCCTCGAAAAACTTTGTCGCAACCTCTTTGTAAGGCTCTTCCCAAAAATCATCGGGCGAAACATAGTCTTTTATCTGAGAATATATCGAAGGGTATTCAGCCAGATAGGTTAACATAAGTTGCTGAAGCCTTGCTTTGGAATCATCTTTTTTCTCATGAATTCCGGACTGTTCTCTTACCGGCCTGTTGAAATTCCTTAATCTGCCGGCTTCCTTTGCAACCATATTGGTAAGCGTATCGACGCTGATGCCCATCTCTTTGGCACATGCTTTTATATAATTGGTTCTTACAACCTCATCTTTCATTTCGGCTAAAAGAGCAGCCACTTCGTTATCATATCTCGTATTGGCATCGGGATCCGAAGGGTCGTACTTTTCCCTCAATGTTCCTATTTCAAATATAAAAGCATTCTTAGCTTCGTCTATTCTCTTTTGAAATTCTTCTTTGCCCAGATTCTTAATGAACTCATCGGGATCCTTGTAAGGCTTCATATTGATAACCTTGCATGATAATCCGAATTCCCTGCAAATCTTAGCGGCTCTTATTGCAGCCGTAACTCCGGGACCGTCCGAATCGTAGGAAAGATAAACATCATTAGCGTATCTTTTTATGATATTTGCCTGGCCGGGCGTAAATGCCGTTCCAAGCGATGCAACTGCCATATTAAAGCCTGCCTGGTGAAGCGCTATTACATCCATGTAGCCTTCGCAAAGAATGAAATATCTGCTTCTGAAAGCCCTGGCTATGTCAAATGCATAAAGATTCGTGCTCTTGTTAAATATCGGAGTCTCAGGCGAGTTTAAATATTTTGGTTCTCCGTCTCCTAAAACTCTTCCGCCGAAGCCTATTACTTTGCCGGCCTGATTCTTAATCGGAAACATTACTCTGTTCCAGAATTTAGACCTTAAGCCGTTTCTCTCGTCAAAAGTACCGAGACCCGAATCAAGAATCTCTTTATCCGTAAATCCCTGATTTTTAAGGTATTTAACAACCGAACCGTTTATATCTGCAAATCCGAGCCCGAACTTTTTCATCGTCTCGTCGGAAAGTTCTCTCTTCTTAAAATAATCAAGACCAACCTTGCCGGCGTCGCTTCTAAGAAACGCATAAAAGTACCTTGCAGCTTCGGTATTGCACTCTATCATTCTTAGCTTTTTATCCTGTTTTTCCTTTGAGAACTCACCGGTGTAAGTTTCGGGAAGTTTGATTCCGCTTCTCTGTGCGAGAGTCTGAACGGCTTCAACAAAAGTTTTGGAATCGTATTTCTGTAAAAAGGTAAAAACATTTCCGCCTTCGCCGCATGCAAAACATTTGAAAAGCTGTTTCTGCCTGCTTACCATCAGCGAAGGATTTGTATCGGCATGGAACGGACAGATGCAAACGTAGTTTGATCCTTTTTTAGTCAGAGGTATGTATTCGTTAATGACATCCACAATATCGTTATTCTGTTGAACTTCATCTATTAATTCCTGCGGATAATACATTTTTAACCTCAGCCGTACCAAACCCTGGGTATGTAGATTTCTTCAAATTTGGCTATAGCGTATCTGTCGGTCATGGCTGCAATATGGTCACAAACCACTCTCTCGGCAGTTTCGCCTTTTTCCATTAATTTTATGAGTTCATCGGGAAGCTCTTCCGTATGAATCAGATAATAATCATAAAGATTGTTTATCAAAAGCTTGGCTCTTCCCTCTTCTTTTTTGGCAACGGAGTTTTTATATACACGGTCGTACATAAAAGTCTTCATCTTAACCATTGCATCAGCTACGGGAGGGGACATTATAATATCGTCTTTGCCGAGCGAATTGGTTACTATGTCGTGGATAAATTTATCAAGTCTCTCGCCCGTTGTATTGCCCAGCACTTCCCTGATGTCCTTTGGAACATCATCTTCGGTAAGAATGCCTGCTCTTATGGCATCATCCATATCGTGATGGAAATACGCAATTTTATCGGAAAGTCTTACAATCTTGCCTTCAAGCGTGCAGGGCATGCATGAAGTCTGATGATTTAAGATACCGTCTCTTACTTCAAACGTAAGATTTAAGCCCTGTCCGTCCTTTTCAAGCACTTCAACGGTACGTAAGCTTTG
>CAMYYF010000250.1:0-2789 GCA_947303375.1 uncultured Lachnospiraceae bacterium | reverse complement strand
CTTCGTCATTTAATCGAAAGATACGGTATAGACGAAATCAGAAAATGGCCCGTGGAAGTCTGGAATGAGCCCAATCTGCCTTCTTTCTGGAAGGATGCGAATATGGACGAGTATTTTAAACTCTACGAACTTACATCAAAGGCTGTAAAGGAAGTCGACGAACAGATTAAAGTCGGCGGTCCCGCAATCTGTGGTGTGGACGATGAGAGATGGCTCAAGGCTTTCCTTGATTTCGTAAAGAGCAAAAATCTCCCGATGGATTTTGTTTCAAGACATCATTATACAAGCTATATGCCCAAACTCGAGGGGCATTATTCATACATCGACCTTCATGAGCCGAAGAACGCTTTTGAGTGGCTTGAAAGATCGAGAGACATAGTTGATTCATACGATGAGTTTAAGGGAACGGAAATATTCATTACCGAATTTAACACTTCCTACGTTCCCAATGCTCCGATTCATGATACAGTTTTAAATGCGACATACGTGGCGCACATGCTTTCACGTCTCGGCGATAAGCATGAATCATATTCATACTGGACTTTCGGAGATCTGTTTGAGGAATTCGGAGTTCCTTTTACTCCTTTCCACGGAGGCTTCGGTCTTGTTGCAAACGGTCTTATCAAAAAGCCGACATTTTATACTTTTGAATTTTACAAAAAACTTCAGGGCGAGTGTCTTTTACGAACTGAAGATGCTATAGTTGTTAAGTGTGCAAACGGTGATTTAAGGGGTCTTTTATGGAACGCCGATTTGTACAATGAAAACAACAACAAGGCTATTGAAATAGATATTGACAATATCGACGACGGCGAATATTTTATGATTGAAAAATTCGTCGACGAAAACCATGCAAATCCTTTGAAGATGTGGCATGAAATGGGTGAGCCCGCATCCCTTGACAATGAGCAGAAGGCTCTTTTACGTCAGGCAGCGGAACCCGGAATTACCTCATCCGACAAACTTGCAAATGACGGAAAGATGAATCTTTCATTTAATCTTAATCCCAACGAATTAAGATATTTCGAAATAAAGAAAATTAAGAGAACACCTGATACCGGCTACAATTACGAAAATGTAATTGCGCAAAAATGTGTGCCGGACGAAAATCAGGCGTAATCGGAGGATGTTATGAGCCAGAAAAAAAGAATGCTTGAGAGAAAAAGAAGAGAAGCAGCATTAAAAAAGGCTGAGCGAAATCAGGCAATCGGAAGAGTAATCGGAGTAGTTTTTATAGTACTCATTATTGCGATTATTGCAGGAGCACTTATCTTTGATTCGGTTAAAAGATCCGAAAAGGAGCTTAATTATTCCATCGGACTGGATGCAACCGGAAAGATAAAAGGAGTAAAGGTTGAAAACTATGTCGAGCTTGCGGACTTTAATAAACTTAACATGAATAAGAGCGATTATTATCCTACCGAAGAAGAAGAGCAGACATATATTAACGCAATCGTTGAGTCCTATCCCGACCTTTCGGACAAAAAGAATGTGGAAGTAAAAGAAAAAGACACCGTCAGTATCGATTACATCGGACGTATAGACGGCGAGAAAGAATACGAGGGCGGCAACACCAACGGAATGGGTATCAGAGTTACGCTTGGCACCGGAACCTATCCTACTGAGTTTGAAGAAGGAATCATAGGCCACAAGACAGGCGAGACATTTGAGGTAACGGTTCCTTTCAGAACCGATTTTGAAAACGAGGAACTCGCAGGAAAGATTGTAATTTATACGGTTACAATAAACGGTATATATGAGCCCGCAGAGTTTAACGACGAGTTTGTTGAAAAGAATTTCGGTTTAAGCGTTTCTTCTGCCGAAGATTTCTTAAACAAATACAGAATGAGTGCCGCACAGGATAATTTTGACAAGTACGTTCAGGAATATGCAATAAGCGAATCCAAAGTAAAATCCTATCCTGCAAGTTATCTTTCAAAGATGAAGAAGTATATGAAAGCGAAAGATTACAAGCAGATGGAAACCACCAATTCCACATATCAGAGCCTCTACGGAAACGATGCTTACAAAGATGTGCTCGATATGAGAAAGATGACTAAAAAGGAATACAAAGAGGAAGTCTTAAAATCCGCCAAAGAGCAGGCAGAAAAGAATCTTATCATGCAGGCCCTTTTCGAAAAGTTCAATCTTTCCGTATCTGAGGATGATTTAAAGGCAGTTTCCACATCATTAGGCGTTTCCGAGGATGAATACGATCAGGCAGTTGAAAGATTCGGAGAACCTTATCTTTACCAGCAGGCTATGATTAAAGCCGTGAACAATTACCTTGCAGAGAATTACAATCTTATTGATAACTAAGCAGGTTTTGTAATATATTACTTAGAGAAGTACCTGAAAGGAGATACTGAAAAATGGCAAAACAAAAAGAACCTTTGGTAACACATATTTATACGGCGGATCCTTCCGCTCACGTTTTCAACGGTAAAATATATGTTTATCCTTCACACGACCTTGAGCATGACGGAGAGGATAACGACGAAGGCGATGAATATCAGATGGAGGACTACCACATCCTTTCAATGGATAATGTGGATGCTCCCTGTATAGATAACGGCGAAGCTTTAAACATGAGAGATGTTCCCTGGGTAAGCAAGCAAATGTGGGCTCCAGACTGTGCAGAAAAGGACGGAAAATACTATCTCTATTTCCCTGCACGTGACAAGGATTTAAGATTCCATATCGGTGTAGCTGTATCTGACAGCCCTGTTGGACCTTTCAAGCCCGAACCCGATTATATCAAGGGAAGCTTCAGTATCGATCCCGCAGTT
>CAMYYF010000249.1:0-2801 GCA_947303375.1 uncultured Lachnospiraceae bacterium | reverse complement strand
TTAATATCCGATTTCTTCAAACACAAGATCCATCAGTTTGGAATTTCTCAAAGAAAACTCGGGCGAAACATAGGGCTTTTCGCCGTTTAAAATACAGTTTCCAAGCTGCGTGATTTCAAGGCTGTAGTTTTGCGGAACGGATATTTTTCTTTCGATAACTCTGTCTTTTGTGTAGATTTTATAGCTTACTTCTCCGGCCTGATTGTACTCAACGTCAGATCTGATGCTGCCTTTGTCGCCGTGAATATAAAGTCTGTCAAATCTTGAATTTGTATTCTCGCCGAGAATCATTCCGACGTTAAACGAAGCTCTGACACCGTTCTCAAAACGAATGATTGCAGCCGTATTGTAATCGACTCCAAGATCCGAAAATTCCGCTACCGCTTTTACAAATGCGGGCTCGGAATCGATGAGCGATAAAATCATAGTCGTACAGTAACAGCCGAGATCATACATTGCTCCGCCGCCCTGATCTTTGTAAAGACGGATGTCTTCCTTGTAGCCCTGCGTGTGAAATGCCGATTCGATATAATCCACTTTTCCGATGATACCGCTTGCGACATCTTCTTTTAGGGTTTTTACATAAGGGCTGTGAAGATAAGCGTATGCTTCCATTAAAACAACATTATTTTCTTCCGCAGTTTTAAATAATTCTTTCGCATCATTTGCGTTTAATGCCATCGGCTTTTCGCAAAGTACATTCTTTTTCTTTTCAAGCGCGGCCTTTACCCATTTGAAATGAAGACCGTTTGGAAGCGGAATGTATACTGCCTGAATATCCTCATCATCGAGCAGTTCTTCGTAACTTCCGTAAGCTTTCTTAAAGCCAAAATCGGCTTTGAATTTCTCCGCCTTTTCAATGCTTCTTCCCGCAATTGCATAAAGCTCGCAGTTTGGTGATAAAAGCATCCCGGGAATCGTGCATCCTCTCGCGATATTCGCGGTTCCCAAAACTCCCCACTTAACTTTCTCCATAATTTTCCCTCCTCATTTTTTATTCAAAATACCAGTAAATACCGTATCTCTCACGCGCCTTTTTATAATGCGGACTAAAGGTCAGCGAACGGTCGGTTCCTTCGAGATTAAAGGAAAGTGTCTCGCCGTTTCTTTTCATATGCGAATCTATTTGCTCTATAAAATCTTTTACGCTTCCGGCCGTCACTTTGAGCGTTTCGTTGCCTGCAATTTTGTCCGACGGGATTGTTACATCGACACCTGTGGTTGTATCCGTCATGTTTTCTGTACCCAAATCCGCGGATAAAAGAATGGGACCATAAAAGAATGCAAATACATTTTCACAGTCCGGCAAGCCTTTAGGTAAAACAGCGCACTTGCATGTATATAAAATAGTATCGCCGTCGTTCCAGCTTCCGTCGATGCATATGTAACCGTTTTCTTTTGTAACGTTTTTATCTTTTACGGTGACCGAAGTATCCTTCGCCCAGGCAGGAATGCGGATTCTAATCTTTGCTCTTTTAGGAGTGGCATCTGTGAGGTGTACAATAAATCGGACAGTATCTTTCTCGGGAATCTCTGACTCCTGGACCAGTTTGATTCCTAGTTCGGGGTAAATGGCTTCCGACGAGAAAAACAGATTAACCATGATGCCTTCTTCGTCCTTAAAATAAATGCTGTCACCAAGCTTCGTGAAGTTTTCCATTCCGCTGCCCGTGCAGCACCAGAATTTGGTGAACTCTGTGCTGTACACTTTAAAATAACCTGTCGCCATAGGCTGAAAATACATCGTCATTCCGGTCTCAGGATTTTGCGAAGAAAGAATCGCGTTGATGAATGTATTTTCGTAATAATCCGCATACTTTTTATCGCCTGTTATCATAAAAAGTTTGCGCGTCATTTTAAGCATGTTGTATGTGTTGCAGGTCTCGTTGTTACAGTTGGTGCGCTCAGCATCAAGGACATCGTCTTCTCCGAAATGTTCCCATTCGCTGTTGCCTCCTGTCGCATAAGTATGATGCTTTACAACTGTATCCCAGAATTTGACTGCATACTCAAGATATGTTTCATCTCCTGTGATAATGTATCGGTTAAGTGCTCCGGCAAACTTCGGAATCGTGGTATTTGCATGGAGATTGTTTAATGCATTTTTCTCGCCCGACGCCACTTTTTTAAACAAATCTTCCTCGTCAAAAAGATGCGCCGCAATCAGGTGTTCTTCTTTTAGGGTGTATGAATATAGATCATAAAGCGCGTCGTTCATTCCACCGTATTCGATGGAAAGCACGGTTTTATGCGTCTCCTCGGACCATTTGGATGCGCGATTATATACCCAGTCGCCAAGGCTTCCTGCCACCTTTAATGCAGCCTCGTATCCTGTCAGGCGGTATGCATTTACGAGGCCGTCGAGGATTTTATGCATGGTATACCATGGCACCCACGCTTCCTTAAAAATATCGGTTTTATTCTCTTCGACCATGTCGAACTGATATTCAACATTGTCAGGATTGTTAATCGTGGCGCCGAAAATAAATCCCGGTTTTCCCTTTGTATTCAGTTGACACTCATTTAGCGCATCGACGATTCTTTTAACCTTTGAAAAGAATAAATCTCTATCTTCCTTTGGGCACGAAGCATTCGCATAAGCCTGTGAAATTGCAGTAAGAAAATGTCCCAAAGTATGTCCTCCGATAAGTGAATTCTCCCATCCGCCGTAACGGATTTTGTCGGAAGCTATCCCTGCATTTTCATAGAATCCTGCCAGCAGGCGTTCGATATCAATCTTTTTCAAATAAGCGATTTCTTTTTCAAAAGCATTCACACAATATGAATCAAGCATTTGAACG
>CAMYYF010000248.1:0-2819 GCA_947303375.1 uncultured Lachnospiraceae bacterium | reverse complement strand
TTTTTGCTATATTTACTGCCAAAGCGCTTTTGCCTGTTGCAGTTGCTCCGGCAATTACTACCAGGGGCTTTTTCATGAAACTATCCTTTTGAACATCTTTTCAAGATCAGTCTTAGAAATTCTGATAAGAGTAGGTCTTCCGTGAGGACACTGATAAGGATTCTTTAATGTAAGCATATTTTCAAGAAGCTTCTTGCAGTCATCCTTGCTCATCTTCTGATTGCCCTTAATAGCGGCCTTACATGCTCTCGTGGCAATTCTTGTCTCAATGATATCGATATGGAGCGAAGGTGAAACATTTATAAGCTCCGAAAGGATATCAAGGAACAGGCTCTTTGCATCGGAACCAAACAAATCAGTCGGTATACCTCTGATGAACAAATCCCTGTCACCGAAATCATTAATGATAAATCCGAATTTTTCGAATTCATTCTTGTAACGAAGATATACGTCCATTTCAGCCTTGCTCAAGTTTACAACCTGAGAAAGCATCAGAGTCTGCGTTTCAATCTTATTGTTTTTAAACTTCTCCATAAATCTCTCATAAAGCACCTTTTCATGTGCCGCATGCTGATCCATGATAAGAAGTTCGTTTTCAACGGAGATTAACCAGTAAGTATCAAATATCTGGTCAATAATCGTAAATTTCGATAGTTTTGAAGGATCGAGTGTCTTTTCATTGAACAGAACGCTCTGAGTTTCCTTTACCTTAGGTTCTCTCTTTCCGGTTGAATTGAATCTGTCGACTTTCTTGAAGATATTATCTACATTCTCAATCTTCGGGGTAACAGCTTCATCATCCGTATCTTTATCGAAATCTTTTACTCTAAAAGTAAACTTTGATTTTCTGGGTGCTTCGGTATCTGCTTTAATCGGAGCGATATCATCGTTTAATACGGAATATTTCTTATCCGTATCTTTAAGTCTGTCAGCATCATCTTCTTTAGACTTTTCTCCTACACGGTCGATAATATCAGCTTTTCTTTCCCACTTGAAATCCATGAAAGCATCATTGGAATCGTCTTCGTTTTCATCTGTAACAAAGGTGTTTTCAGGAATATCGCTTAATTTAACGATCATACCCTTGTTTTCCTGTTCGATTTCGCTTTCTTCCTTGTTTTCGATGGATGCAAGCCATTCTTCGAACATATTTACAGGTTCTGCCTGTTCTTCAACTGCTTCAGGTGCCGTTTCATCAGTCTTTTCTTCGACTTCGGGAATAGGATTTTCTACAGGAACTTCTTCCTTAACTTCGTCTTCCTTTGCAAAGATATCTTTCTTAAACAAAGCAGAACCGTGAGAACCTGTATCTGCAGGTTTTTCTTCAGCAGATTCTTTCTTTTCGGCAGCTATCCTGTTCTTAAGCAATGCAGAACCTCTGGTTCCATCCTTGTCTTCATAATCTTCAGCCGTTTCTTTATGGCTGCCGATTCTCGTTGTAAGAAGTGATGAGCCCTGTGAAGCTGCATCATAAGAACCTTCATCCTTAATATTTCCTTCGGATTCAGCAAATGATGTAACCTTGTTAAATGAAGTCTTTTCAGCAGCAGCCGTACTCTTTAAAGCCTCAGCGGTTGTATCGTTTCTTAAGAAATCATAATTGGGATTTTCTTCTTTTACGAGAGTACTCTTAGGTGCTTCAGCAGTCGTATCGTTTGTAAGGAAGTCATAATTGGGACTGTCCTTTTTAATTACAACATTCTTGGGTGCCTCAGCGGTCGTATCTTTTCTTAAGAAATCATACGCATCGTTGGGTGCTTCTGTATTATCCGAAACAGTTTCTTTAACTTCTTCAGAACCTACCTCTTCTTCGACATCATTCTTCATACGTTCTTCAAACTTGTCGTATTTGGACTTGTAAGGAATGGTTGTAATATGATTCATAAATTCATTGTTGGGCTTGTCTTTCTTTTCTTCAAACTCAACCGTAAATTCTTTGGATTTGTCATTCTGGGTATAGGCTTCGGATTCGGCAGCGGTCATATTATTAACGCCCTTCTTGCCGTCATAGCCTTTCTGTACTACAAGGTCACCCTTCTTGAAATTCTTTTCAAAAGGTTCGGGAGCTCTTTCAAGAGGCTTTTCTTCTTCCTTGAACTTAAACGCACTCGGAATAAGCTCATTCTTTGTAAGAGCTTCACTTATTGTCTTATTTAAAATCTCAACGAGGAATTCTCCGTTTGTAATTCTGACTTCACTCTTTGCGGGATGAACATTTACGTCGATTCCGAAAGGATCGAGATCTATAAACAGAACAACAAAAGGAAACTTATGCTGCATCAGGAAATTGCGGTATCCTTCTTCAATTCCTCTTGTAACATAATCATTCTTGATATATCTGCCGTTTATAAAATAATATTCTCCGGATCTGGAAGGACGGCATAAATCAGGCTTTGAAATATAGCCCTGAATCTTTATGAAATCATCCTCATAATCCAAAGGAATAAGACCCTCGTGAATTTCTTTTCCGAAGAGTCTGAAAATAACATCCTTAAGATTGCCTGAACCGTTAGTCTGAATCTTAACCTGACCGTTTACCAGAAGCTGGAAGGCAATAGAAGGATTGGAAAGAACAAGTTCTTCCATCATTTCAATAATCTTCGTAGCTTCGGACGAAGGTGAATTTAAGAATTTTTTACGAGCGGGAACATTAAAGAATAAATCCTTGACGATAATTGTCGTACCTTCGGGAGCCCCTGTTTTAATCATCTCGATTACGCTGCCGCAGTCAAGATTGATTTTGGTGCCCATTAAATCTGTTTTTGTACGGGTAATCATCTCGGTATGAGAAACGGAAGCGATACTTGCCAAAGCCTCGC
>CAMYYF010000247.1:0-2828 GCA_947303375.1 uncultured Lachnospiraceae bacterium | reverse complement strand
ACTGTTATATAGTGTTTACTGTTATAAGGTGTTTATCGCACAGTATAACAGTTGGAAAGTAACATGGTTGGTAAAAGGTTTGGGAGACTACAGAATGAAGATTATAGTTAATAATTCTTCAATGATACCTATCTACAGTCAGATCATTCAGCAGATTAAGGCTCAGATAGCGGACGGAACGCTTAAGGAAAACGATGCGCTGCCATCGGTCAGGGCATTATCCAAAGACCTTAATATTTCCGCGCTCACGGTAAAGAAAGCTTACGATGAACTCGAAGCAAACGGATTTGTAATAACAGTTCACGGCAAAGGAACATATGTGAACGGCAACAATTCGGAGTATATCAGGGAAAGTCGTCTGAAAGAAATCGAGGACGATCTGAGGAAGGCAGTAGAAATTGCGAACATGTACGGCATTACCAGGGAAGAACTGTTTGAAATGTTTGACATGCTGACCGAAGAGTAGAGAGGAATCAAAATGATTAGGATAGACGGACTTAAAAAGAATTATAAAGATTTTAATCTTGATGTTTCGCTCGATTTAAAGCCCGGTACCATTAACGGACTGGTCGGCACAAACGGAGCCGGCAAGAGTACCACCTTTAAGGCAATCCTTGGGTTAATCTCTTACAAGGAAGGCGAAATATATATAAATGATAAAAATATAAAAGACTTCAAATACGAAGACAAAGAGCGCATCGGCTGCGTAATGACGGATTCGTTTTTCTCGGAGGCTTTTAAGATTAAAGATGTGGCAAAGATTTTAAAAGCCACATACAAATCTTTTGATGAAGCTGCTTTTTATAAAAAATGCGAGCAGTACAAGCTTCCGACAGATAAGATGATCAAAGAGTTTTCAAACGGTATGAAGGCGAAGCTTAAAGTTCTTACGGCGCTTTCACACGACACCGACGTTCTTATCCTGGACGAACCTACGGTTGGTCTTGATGTTGTTGCAAGAGATGACATCTTGGGCGAGATCAGAGACTACATGGAAAAAGACGAAAACCGTACGGTATTAATCAGTTCGCACATTTCATCGGACATCGAAAAACTCTGCGATACGACATACATGATTCACGACGGAAAGATAGTATTTAACGATGATACCGATAAACTTTTAAGTGAGTATGCGGCACTTAAGGTGGATGAAGAAACCTTTGCCACAATGGATAAATCCCATGTCAAGGCTTACAGAAAAGAGAAATACGGCATCGAATGCCTGACGGATGCGAGAGATTTTTACATCGAAAATTATCCGTCAATGGTTGTTGAAAAGATGAGCGTGGATGAAATGATGATGATTCTCATCAAAGGAGAGAAACTATGAAAGGACTTCTCATAAAAGATTTAAGAATAGCTTCACAGCAAAAATTCCTGCTCCTTCTCATGGCAGGATGCGGAATTATCTGTCTGTTCACGATGAAAGATACAGCTTTTATCATAGGATATGCGACTCTTTTATGCGGAATGCTGGGAACAACCACCTGCGCATACGATGATTTAAATCACGGAATGTCGTTTCTTTTAACTCTTCCGTATTCAAGAAAAGCATATGTTTTTGAAAAGTATCTTTTCTCGATTGCGGCCGGAATTGCAGGCTGGTCGATAAGTACGGTAATTGCCGCAATATCACAGATTGTATTTTTAAAGAAACCCATCGGTGCAGAATTTTTAAACGGAGCTTTAACATTTATTATTCCGCTCTTCTTAATACCGACAGTGATGATTCCGATTCTTTTAAAATTCGGACAGGCAAGAAGCCGAATCGTGATGTTTACAATCATGGGCATAGTATTTGCAATCGGCGGAGTACTTGCACTGGCACCTTCATTCGGTGTAGCTGTGTATGATGAGAATCTCACGGTGGAAGTAGTTACCTTCGGAATCAGAAATACCTTATCCTACGGTCTGATAATAGCAGGCGGAATCGTAGCTTCGTTCGTATTATTTATAACGTCATTCCTAATAAGTCTGGCGGTTATTCAAAGGAAAGAATACTGATACCACATTGGTATATGTTGTATAAAATAGAAAAATCTGGTATAGTATTGGTGTTTGTTAAAAAAATAACAGAAAGAAAAGAGAGAAAATGGCTTCATTAATTGAAATCAGGAATATGTGTAAGATTTACAATCCGGGCGAGAATGAAGTAAGAGCGCTCGACCACGTATCCCTTTCCATCGGAGAAAACGAATTTGTTGCCATCATCGGTCATTCCGGATCCGGAAAATCGACACTCATGAATATGTTGGGATGTCTCGATGTTCCTACCAGTGGAATATATCTTTTACACGGTTCGGATGTATCGCTATTAACCGATGATGAGCTGTCGGATATCAGAAACCAGGAGATAGGCTTTATCTTCCAGGGCTTCAATCTGATATCAAACCTTACGGCTTTCGAAAACGTAGAGCTGCCCCTTATATACAGAGGAGTTCCTAAAAGAGAGCGAACAAATCTTGCAAAGGAAGCGTTAAGGAAAGTCGGACTTGAAAACAGAATGACTCACAAGCCTTCGGAAATGTCCGGCGGTCAGCAGCAGAGAGTTGCAATAGCTCGAGCGATAGCTCAGGCACCGCCTGTAATTCTGGCGGATGAGCCTACCGGTAACCTCGACTCGCATTCGTCTCAGGAAATAATGAATATCCTAAAGACACTTCATGCCGAGGGAAGAACGGTAATAGTCATCACGCATGACAACGACATTGCGGCAAATGCAAAGCGAATCATTCACATAGAGGACGGCCGAATTACTTCGGACTCCGCGAATGAAGGCAACTTAAGCCGTGAGGATATCGCTGAAGAGATAAGAGGCAATTCCACGA
>CAMYYF010000246.1:0-2829 GCA_947303375.1 uncultured Lachnospiraceae bacterium | reverse complement strand
CGGAAAGGCAGCTTTTATAGTAAGGCTGCGTACCGATATCTGGGAAAACCTCGGAGGCTGTATGGCGCCCGTGAATGCGTTTCTGACATGCATAGGACTAGATACTTTGGGACTTCGCATGGAAAGAATCTGCGACAACGCGGATAAGCTTGCACGGGCATTAAATCAGTTAAAAGGAATAGAAGTCAGTTACCTGACATTGGACAATCATCCCTATCACGATTATGTGGACAGGGAATTAAACGGATACGGAGGAGGAATCCTTACATTCAGAGCAGGCTCGAAGGAAAGGGCTTTTAAAATAATCAACTCATTAAAATATGTGATGATTGCAAGCAATATCGGTGATATCAGAACGCTTGTGATACACCCGGCATCCACACTTTATATAAGGACGGAAAAGGAAGAAATGGAAGCGGCCGGCGTATACGAGGATACGATCAGAGTCAGCGTGGGAATAGAGAATATCGAGGATTTAACGGAAGATTTTATAAAGGCGGTTTCGGAAAGTGAGTGAAGTCATATTAAGCAGGGAAATATTAAGGGAATTGGAAGAAATAGGTAAAAGAGCATATCCCGACGAAGGCTGTGCGATTTTGCTGGGAGATACCGGGAATCCCGGAATAAAGCAGGTTAAAGAACTGAAGAATACCGCAGATAAAGAATTGTCTAAGTCTTTTTTTCAGGTAAATCCCATTGAAATACTGGATATTGAAAAAGAGAAAAATGCAATAATAACAGGTTTTTTCCACACACATCCGGATCAAAGAGCGGTTCTTTCAAAGGAAGACGAAGACTATATGATTCCGGGAATTATATATGTGGTCATGTCGATTGTGAAAGGCTCGTTTGCAGACATAAGAGCATATGTCAAAGAACCCGACTGCGGGGGAATCAGAGAATTCGATATTTAAAATAAATTCAGTCTAAAAATGACGGATGAGGGAGAAGGGAAAATGAAAGTATATATCTCAGCCACATTAAGAAATTTTTTCGGAAGAAATCCGGTGATTGAGATTTCCGAAAACAACATAAAAGAAATACTTGATAAGCTGACGGATGAATATCCCGAGGCTGAGAAAATTCTTTTTGACGAAGAGGGGAATTTAAGAAAATTCGTTCAGATATATGTGGGAGACGAGAACAAAACTCAAAAGGAATTCTGGAGCGATGAAATAAAAGATAATTCCGAAGTGCTGTTACTTCCCGCGGTTGCAGGCGGAGCACCAAGGGAAAGCATCATTTCCGATGACAGAAGAAAAGCGGTTTTCTTTGATGATTCGGAGGTGGAAAGATTCGGAAGACATCTTCTTTTAAAAGATATCGGTGTAAAGGGGCAAAAGAGAATAAAGGCTGCGAGAGTCGCAGTCATCGGAGCGGGAGCGCTTGGCTCACCCGTTATTCAGTATCTGGCGGCAGCAGGTGTTGGAACGATCAAAGTAATAGACTTCGATGAAGTTAAAATTGAAAATCTTCAGAGTCAGGTGATTCACACAAGCAGGGATTTAAACAGGCCCAAAGTTGCATCTGCGAAGGATAAAGTCAGAAACATCAACAGAAATATTGATTTTGAAGCGGCGAATGTAAAGCTTGAAGCGGATAACATAGTATCGGAAATCGACGGATATGACCTGGTAATAGACTGTTCGGACAATTTCAAAGCAAGATATTTGATAAATGATGCCTGCGTGCTATGCAAGATTCCTCTTGTATTCGGCGCAATCTATCAGTTCGAAGGACAGGTTGGAATATTCAATTTAGACGGCGGACCGTGTTATCGGTGTCAGTTTCCCGCACCTCCCGAACCGGGACTCGTTCCCACATGTGCCGAAGGCGGTGCAATAAGCCCTCTGCCCGGAATCATCGGAAGTATCCAGGCAAACGAAGCGCTGAAACTAATTATCGGAATCGGCGAGCATTTAGACGGCAAACTTTTAACCATCGACAGTCTGTATCTTACATCGAAGATTTTAAAGATTAAAAAGAATCACTCATGTCCGATTTGTTCCGCAGGTGCCGGTATTACCGGAGTAGAAGACTTTGACTATGAGGAGTTCTGCGGACTCAAGGAAGAAGAGCAGGAAATACCGATTGAAGGATACACACCCGAAGAACTCGCGGCAAAAATCGAAAGCGGAGAACCGATTACTATCGTGGATGTCAGAGAGCCGCACGAGAGAGCAATACTTCGTTTCCCGAATGCTATTGTCATTCCCATCGGACAGCTTGCAAGAAGAAAGAACGAACTCAATCCAGAACAGGATACGGTCTTTATCTGCAAGGAAGGAAAGAGAAGTATTCTGGCAATCAATACACTTCGCGAAGCAGGTTATGCAGGTCCTTTGTACAACTTAAAGGGCGGTATGGATGCAATGAAAGATATTGTATTCTCGCATGAAGGAGCATGGCTGTAAGAGTTAACAATGCCAAAAGGCTGTTAAATATTTTAACTAAATTTTGAGGAGGAAGAAAAATGGCTAACGAAAAAGCTAATGCGGATTCTATAGTCGCTTTGGGAGCAAAGGCGGCATATAATCTAGCGAATGTCACCAAGACAAAACCCCAGTACGGAGCATTGACTCCCAAGTGGCTCACCAAGTTCCTTGAATTCAAGGGTCTTGAAACAGGTATCTACAGAGTCAATAAAGTTGTAGAAGGAGAGACACCTCTGGATGTTCTCTGCTCACAGACCAAAAAATCGGACATTATTCCCGAAGGTTATGTTGAATATCAGACAGAACCCAGAGAGTATCGTCTTAATTCGATTTCAACAATTATCAATGTAAACACCGCAATCGAAGATGTTTACAGTGCACCTTACGATCAGGT
>CAMYYF010000245.1:0-2858 GCA_947303375.1 uncultured Lachnospiraceae bacterium | reverse complement strand
TGGAAGGTTGAAACCGTCAATGTGGACGAAATCGGTATCGGCGGTATGAAGGAAGTAGAATTTATGATCACCGGAAACGGTGCATATTCCAAACTTAAATACGAGTCGGGTGTACACAGAGTACAAAGAGTTCCCGAAACCGAGTCGGGCGGAAGAATTCATACATCTACGGTTACGGTAGCTGTAATGCCCGAGGTTGAGGAAGTTGAAGTTGAAATCAATGAAGCAGATATAAGAATCGACGTTATGCGTGCTTCGGGTTGTGGCGGACAGTGCGTCAACACCACGGACTCTGCGGTCAGACTTACACATTATCCGACAGGTATAGTTATTTATTCACAGACTGAGAAGTCTCAGATTCAGAACAAGGCAAAGGCTTTTGCACTCCTTCGTGCAAAACTCTATGACCTTGAACAGCAGAAGGCTCATGATGCCGAAGCAGAACTTAGAAAGAGCCAGATCGGTACCGGCGACAGATCTGAAAAAATCAGAACCTACAACTTCCCTCAGGGAAGAGTGACGGACCACAGAATCAATCTGACACTTTACAAACTCGACAAGATTATGAACGGGGATATAGGTGAAATACTTGATGCCTGCATCGCTGCGGACCAGGCTGCAAAGCTTGTGAAATTAAACGAGCAGGAAGGCTGAGTGTACGGCTGACTATTCTTCGGAGGGGTTAATAATGATTAGTGAATCAATGGATTTAATGAACAGAATACCGGGCGCGTTTTTCGTCTTTGACAGAAAGACATACAAGTTTGTATTCGTTTCCGACGGTCTTTTAAATATTTTCGGTCTTTCCGAAAAAGCGTTTCTTGAAAGATATTTCAATTCTTTTGAAATGTTTATTTACAAGGAAGACAGAAAAAACGTAAAAGAATTAATCGAAGGCCAGTTTGGTTTCGATGACTTCTGCAGTGCTTCCTTCAGAGTAAAGAGCATTATGGAAGAAACTGAACGATTCATGGAATTTGAAGGAAGACTCGTAGTTGAAAACGACGGTTCAGAAAATGTGTACGGTGTTCTGTTCGATATGACGGAAATGGTTGTTTCGCAACAGGAAATCAACCGCGTAAATGAAGAGCTTTATAAGAAGACTATAGAGAACAAAGTTAAAACTGCGGATTCAAACAAACCGGCAGCAAGAGATGCGGTTTCCGGTCTTTTAAACAAAGATGCGGTTAACGAATCCATTACCGAATTTATAAGCGGTTCTGCGGAAAACGAACTTCACGCATTTGTTATGATTGACTGCGATGATTTTACGAAGTTCTCACTTGACCACGGCGATGCTGTAGACGAATTCATCAAATACTTCGGTTCGGTATTAAAGAGAGCATATCGTGACAGCGATATTAAGGGAAGAATCGGCGGAGACGAATTCCTGGTTCTTATGAAAAATACTACGAAGGAAGCGACGGAGTTTCGTTCAATGCAGTTAAACGAAACAGTCAGAAAGCCCTATCTTAAAGGCGGAGAGGAATTAAAGATTTCCTGCTCCATCGGTGTATCATATTTCCCCGAGGACGGAAAAGACTATGCCACCCTTTATAAAAAGGCCGAAGAAGCACTCGAAAAAGCAAAGTCCCTTGGTAAGGACAGATTTGTTGAATACGGGAATTAAAGTGTGAAACAAAAGAATTAAATATGTGAAAAAGACATGCCGAACGGTGAGAGCTTATCTCTTCGTTCGGTTTTTGATTTCTTACGAAACTCCGTGGGAGTACAGCCTACATATTCCCTGAAGAGTTTGTTGAAATAGCTCGCAGAATTAAAGCCGACGACTCCCGCAAGATAGGAGATGGATTCATCGTTCCTCTGGCTTTTGATCATAATATCACAGGCCTGAAGGATTCTGAATCTTGTCAGATATTCAAAAGGCGTAAGAGAAATGGTACGTTTAAAGAGTCTGCAGCATTCGCTCTTTGAAATATGAATACTGTCTGCAATATCTTCCAGAGTGATATTGTCGGAATAGTTTTTCTGGATGAACATAATCGCATCTTTCATGCGCTCTTCATCAAGACTCGTCTTTGAAATATTCTCCACATTTTTTTTGGCAAATTCCTTGTGGGGCATATCTTTTACGAGGAGAAACCAGAACTGATAAAGTGCAGACTTTGTAAGCAGTTCGTAGCCGTACTCTCTGCCCAGGTTATAATCAATGATATCCTCAATGTACGAAAACAAAGCCTTGCCGACTCTGTCGGAAGGGTTGATGAATTTTGCTTTGGCAGGCATCTTTGAAAAAGGTGTCATATAAGAAACGCTCATCGGAGATAAGCTTTCCGGGAAAAGAATGCTGCTTGAAAAAATAATTGAGATAATCGTGCATTCTCCGTCTTCGGATTTAATCGAATGGAAGACGTCGCTTTTAATGATGATTGCATTTCCTGCGGGAACTTTTATGATGTCGTCACCGATTGTATAAACGGCATTTCCTTCACGAACAACATCGATTTCGATTTCCTCGTGCCAGTGCCAGGGAACGTTATTTAAAAAGTATTCATCGGGCTTGACAAAATAAACCGCGAGAGGATAGTCGCTGTTTACATGTTCGTAAATTTCTTTGAAATTGTCATAAGCCTGAAGCTTTGTCGTTTCGTCCATGCTGTTATAATACCATAAAATAAGGAAATATGCTTGACTTTTATGATTTTTGTGTTAACATAAATGTTGCATAAGGTAAATTACTGAAGTGGGTCGTCAAAAACCCACTTTCTTTTATGTCAAATATAAAAGAGGTATTATATGGCAAAACACGAAGATTACGAAAACAAAACGAAGGAACTTATCGCAGATATCCTAAAAGATGCAGGCGTTGAACTTTACGATGTCGATTTTGAAAAAGA
>CAMYYF010000244.1:0-2864 GCA_947303375.1 uncultured Lachnospiraceae bacterium | reverse complement strand
GAAGTAAAAGAAGAGAAGGAGGGCGAATAAATGAACGGAACATATATCGGAAACATCATTGTAATAGCCATCGGCTCTTCATTAATCAGTAATGTTGTATTAAGCCAGTTCTTAGGACTCTGTCCTTTCCTCGGAGTTTCTAAAAAGGTTAAAACAGCTGCAGGTATGGGCGGTGCACTTATTTTTGTCATTACACTTTCATCACTTGTAGCCGGACTTATTTACAAATTTATTTTAAAACCTTTAAATATCGAATATCTGAAAACAATTGTTTTCATTTTGATAATTGCAGCTTTAGTACAGTTTGTTGAGTTTTTCTTAAAGAAGTACATGAAGTCCCTTTACCAGGCACTCGGTGTATATCTTCCTTTAATTACCACCAACTGTGCGGTTTTGGGTGTGGCTATCAATAACGTTAACCTTGAGTATGATATCTTAACCGGCGTTGTAAACGGTTTTGCAACCGCTGCGGGCTTTGCGATTTCAATCATTATCCTCGCAGGCTTAAGAGAAAAGATGGAATACAACAATATACCCAAATACATGAAGGGAATGCCCATCGTATTGGTTACCGCAGGTCTTATGGCAATTGCATTCTGCGGATTTTCGGGTTTGATTTAAGGAGACAGATATGAGTTTTACAGGTATACTGCTTGCTGTAGGCATTGTGGCTGCAGTAGGTTTGTTTATAGGAATATTTTTGGGAATAGCTTCGGTTATCTTCAAAGTCAGCGTAGATGAGAGAGAAGAGAAAATCGTCGAAGTACTTCCCGGCAACAACTGTGGCGGCTGCGGTTATCCCGGCTGTTCCGGACTTGCTGCCGCAATCGTAAAAGGCGAAGCACCGGTTAACGGATGTCCCGTGGGCGGTGAAGAAGTCGGCAAAAAAGTTGCCGCAATCATGGGCGTTGATGCTGTTGAATCCGAAAAAATGGTTGCATTCGTTAAATGTAACGGCGACTGTGAAGCATCAAAGAAGAACTATGATTATGTAGGTCAGGAAGACTGTCAGATGCTCATGTTCGTTCCCAACAAAGGACCGAAAGCATGCAATCATGGCTGTCAGGGCTTCGGAAGCTGTGTAAAAGCCTGTCCTTTTGACGCTATTCATGTAATAAACGGAGTAGCTAAAGTTGATAAAGAAAAGTGTAAAGCATGCGGTAAATGTGTTGCCGTATGTCCTCAGCACTTAATAGAACTGATACCTTATTCTGCAAAATATGCCGTAGCCTGCTCTTCAACGGAAAAGGGCCCGGTAACAATGAAAGAATGTGCAAACGGCTGTATCGGTTGCGGACTCTGCAAGAAGAACTGTCCCGCTGAAGCTGTTGAAGTCACAGACTTCCATGCAAAGATTGATTACGCTAAATGTGTAGGCTGCGGAACCTGCGTTGAAAAATGTAAAAGAGGTTCCATCGTCGAGGATTAATGTATTTTCTTTTAGAAGAAGGAATAAAAGGTATCGGCATTTGTCGGTACCTTTTTAAAACTTTGGTATTTTATGAGCAAAAAGAATCTCTTGCAAATTTTTATATTGTTGCTTGTTACCGCAGGGATTGTCGCTGCCGTTCTTTTACTTGGCAAAAACGGAAAGGCCCTAACAAAGGACGGTTATTATTTTGATACCTATGTAAGCCTTAGCGTATATTCATCTAAGGATTCAAAGTATCTTGACGAGTGCCTAAAGATGTGCGAAAGATACGATAATCTTTTCTCACCTACAATAGAAGGCAGTGATATTTACAATATTAATCATGCTAAAGGAGAGCCCGTAAAAGTTGATCCCGAGACATATTATCTTTTACAAAGAGCGCTGGAATTCTGCGAAGAAACAGAGGGTGCCGTCGATATTACTGTAGCGCCTTTAATGGATGTCTGGGGCTTGTCGCATGAAAGCGGAAATCTTTTAGGAGATACTGATAATAAAAAGCCGACGGATTCGGATATAGAGGATGCTCTTAAAAGAGTCGATTATCGAAATGTAATTCTTGAAGAAGATAATTATGTACGCCTTAATGACCCTGAAACAAGAATTGACTTAGGTTTTATAGCAAAGGGCTATATCGCTGATAAAATAAAAGAATATCTCGTTTCCAAAGGCGTTAAAAGTGCTATTGTTTCGCTCGGCGGAAATGTTGTTGTAATTGGCACAAAGCCCGACGGAAGCGATTACAATATCGGTATTAAGGACCCCGACAATTCGGGCGAGATAATAGAAAGTCTCAAAGTATACGACTGTTCGGTGGTAACGAGCGGAACATATGAAAGATATGTCGAATATGACGGTGTTAAATACCATCATATTTTGAATACAGCGACAGGATATCCGGTTGATAATAACGTTAAGAGCGTAACCGTTTTAAGTCATTCTTCGCTTGAAGGAGACGCGCTTTCTACCATTTGTTTAATACTCGGCGAGGATGGCTCAAGGGAAATACTTGCCAAATACCGCGCTGAAGCTGTTTTTCATTAAGAGGGCATAAAAATGATTGTAATGATAAAACGAAAAACCATACATGTATATTTGAAGATACACTGTCAGCAATTAAATTGAATAATCGGTTGAAATGATGTAATATAAGTATGTTGCGGTCATTTCTTTTATGATCTGCAAACTGAGAATTAATTTAATTGGAGAAGACTATGAAAATATATAATACACTTACAAAACGCGTAGAAGATTTTAAGCCCAATGTGGAAGGCAAGGTCGCTATGTATACCTGTGGACCTACCGTATATCATTTTGCGCATATCGGAAACTTAAGATCATATCTTATGGAGGATGTTCTTGAAAAGACACTTCGATACAGCGGATATGATGTAAAAAGAGTAATGAATATCACCGATGTCGGACATCTTTCATC
>CAMYYF010000243.1:0-2875 GCA_947303375.1 uncultured Lachnospiraceae bacterium | reverse complement strand
TCGATACTGACGCAGAAGAAGCAGAAGAAATCGATACTGAAGAGGAAGTATCAATCGCAAATGAACTTGATACTGTTAAGAATGGCTGGGA
The DNA here is from genome assembly GCA_947303375.1 of uncultured Lachnospiraceae bacterium. Lineage (GTDB taxonomy): Bacteria > Bacillota > Clostridia > Lachnospirales > Lachnospiraceae > UBA3766. The sequence continues at coordinate 2,784 of CAMYYF010000243.1, read as the reverse complement.
AAAGCAAAGTGACGGAACCTACAAGTATTACGAAAATGGTGTGGCAGTATATAATACTGTTAAAAAAATCGGAAATGATTATTTCGGATTCAATAATTACGGAATAATGTATGACGATGTATTTTTTAGTATATGGGAGGATGATGTTGACAACTGGATAAACTATTGTGCAAAAAAAGGCGGATACCTTTATGTCAATTCCTGGTATGAGAGTCAATCCGGAGGCAAGTATTATTTCGGAGCAGGCGGACGTGCAAACTTAGGTCCTGCAGTTTTGACAATAGACGGAGTTAAATATTTATTCTATGATGGTGGATACCTTAATATCAATGGATTTGTTGAAATAAACGGCGTTATATATGCATCTGATGACAACGGCAAAGCATATGCACTGAAAAAAGGCGGTTGGACCAAGGGCGGAGAAGACTGGTATTATTTAAAAGCGGATGGTTCTTATGATAGGGAAACCGTCTTCAGTGATGGCGGAAAATATTATATCTGGTCATATTATGGCGGTAAAGTGGCATGTAACGATGTTTGCTATACAGACGCTTATGTTTACCGTGCCAAGGCCGATTGCTCTCTTTATGTAAATGAATGGTATACCGATGAGTATGGATATAAGTATTATTACGGAGAGAGAGGAAAGGCATCGTACGAAGCTTGCGTTCTGACGATTGGCGGAAAACAGTATCTGTTTGAGGAGTATGGCCAGCTTTGTATTAATGGCTCGGAAAATATTGATGGAGAAACTTATATTTCTGATGAAAATGGCATTGCAACCAAAGTTACAAAAGACGGATGGGTTCAATCCGGTAAAAATTGGTATTATTTTGAGAATGGGGAACCGGTTACCTATCAGATTAAGAAAATAGGCGGTTTTTATTATGGCTTTGATGAAAACGGTCATATGTATGTAAATGAAGCTTTCGGTTTGTCCCTTTATGATGAATACGGTTATTATCAGGGTTATTTTGATTACTATGCGGACGCAGACGGACATCTGTATATCAACAAATGGAAACTGGATAATGGCCACTGGTATTACTATGGCGCTGATGGAGCGGAAGTTAGGGGTTGGAAGACAATTTCCGGTACAAAATATTTCTTCGATTCCTACGGAGCAATGATGAAATCCTGCTATGTTTTGGATGGAAATGACATTTATCGTTTGGGCTCTGACGGTGTTGCAAAGAAGATAAGTAATCCGAACGATCTCTTTTATGATGTTTACCAGAATTATGCCGTATATTATGAGAACGGAACACTGATAAGGAATGCTTGGAAAGAAATAAATGGAAAGTGGTTCTATTTTAACTACAACGGAACTCCCATTCATGGAGCGACACAGGAGATTGGGAATGCATATTATGCATTTAACGCTGACGGAACCATGGCAACTAAAGGCTGGGTAAAATTATATAGTTATACATACTATGTGACAAATGCTAATGGCAATCTTGCTACAGGCCAACAGCAGATTGGTGGTAAATGGTATTACTTTGATTATGACGGAAAAATGCTTAAAGGAATAATCAACTATAATGACAATCTTTACATCCTTAATCCCGACGGTTCATGGGCAGCAACGGCAAAAGAAGGCTGGAACAATGTTCAGGGAACCTGGTATTATGTAAAAAATGGAAAATTTGCTCAAGGAGAAGAAATTACATTAGCTGATGGAGCATACTATTTTAATTACAACGGAGCAATGTTAAAGAATGTGCTTTATAATCAGAAGTATTATGGTTCTGACGGAAAACGGGTTACCAAGACCGGCTGGTATAAAGTTGGAGCTAATTGGATTTATATCCGGAACGGTTCGGCAGTTTGTGGTGGCGTTAAAACTATTAGCAAGACTGAATATGCCTTTGATTATGAAGGTTATCTGATTACCAACGGCTGGTATGAAGGCGTTTATTATAATGCAGACGGTATTGCTGTAAAGAAGAGTACGAAGGACGGATGGCAGCTTTACGGCGGAAGATACTACTATTATAAAAACGGTTCTTTAGTGCATAATACATGGGTTGGCGATTATTATATCGGTTCCGATGGATTTATGCTGAGAAATACAGAAACTCCCGATAACTACTACGTAGGAAATGACGGAAAGTATGTTAAAAATACCGTTATTAACGGAAGAGTTGTTAAGTCAAACGGAAAGATTGCATGTAATGAATTTGTGACCATTGGCGGTAAGAAGTATTATGCGACGGAGGATGGTCGTACATGTACTTATAATGCATATGTAATCGGAAAGAATCTTTATCAGTTTAATACTACTACTGTTAACGGATATCCGGTTGGAGAGTACGTAAAGACTATTGCAACCAACGTACAGAACAATCAGTGGTATCAGTTTGGAAATCAGTGGGCATATGTCAGAGACGGTCAGGTAATTACAAACGGAATAGCTGAGATTGGTGGTGTAAATTACTATTTCGGTAATGGTGTGATGATGACCAATTGCATGGCATATGCATCTGACGGTGGTCCGACTTTTTATGGATACAATGAAAATAAAAGATTGGTTTATTTCGGAAGTGACGGTAAAGAAGTAAAGAATCGTTCAGGATGGGTAAACGGATATTACTACGGAGCCGACCACAGGACATCTTATGGATGGGTTCAGGCAAACGGTAAGCTTTATCATGGATATTCGGACTCCGGAAGAAGCGAATACGAAGAGATAGGTGGAAGGATTTATCAGTTTGATACCAAAACGGGCGCTTTAAAAAATGAAGTATACAAATATAACGGATGGCTTCAGGTTGGAAGCGA
>CAMYYF010000242.1:0-2893 GCA_947303375.1 uncultured Lachnospiraceae bacterium | reverse complement strand
TTCTTTATCGAGCCTGCGGGAATCGTGGAATTAAACAACCGCATTCAGGAGCTCGAGGTCGAGGAAAAGGAAGAAATCGCAAGAATTCTTCACATGCTTTCGATGGAGGCGGCTTCCCACTTAGAGGAACTTAAATCCAATCAGGAGATAATGACCGACCTTGATTTTATCTATGCGAAGGCAGCGCTTGCAATCGACGAAGAGGCTGTAATGCCCGATTACGAGTCCGGAGAATACCTTGATATTAAAAAAGCGAGACATCCTTTCATCGAAAAAGGAAGAGTCGTTCCGATAGATATAGTTCTCGGAGAAAAATATTCCTGCCTTATCGTGACAGGCCCCAACACCGGCGGCAAAACGGTATCGCTTAAAACTACGGGTCTTTTATGCGCGATGGGTCAGTCGGGACTTTTCATTCCCGCAGCACCCGGCAGCAAACTTAAAATATTCAGGGATATTTATGCCGAAATCGGAGACGAGCAGAGCATAGAGCAGAACCTTTCGACCTTCTCCGGTCACATGAAAGGGATAGTTAGGATCCTAAAAGAAGCAAACCACAACAGTCTTTGTCTTTTCGACGAACTCTGTTCGGGAACGGATCCCACAGAAGGCGCGGCGCTTGCTATCGCCATAGTTTCAAGACTCATGGAAAAGCGCGCCACGATTATGCTTACGACACACTATTCGGAGCTTAAGGTATTCGCATTTAACACCGAAGGTGTTGAAAACGCATGCTGCGAATTTGATATAGAAACTCTTTCTCCCACATACAAGCTTTTCATCGGTATCGCGGGTAAAAGTAACGCCTTTGCGATATCAGAAAAACTCGGACTTGATAAAAGAATCATTGAGAGAGCGGCCAGAGAAATGGATGAGACCGAGGGCAATTTTGAGGACCTCCTAAAAGATTTGGAAGAGACCAGAAAGAATCTTGAGGCCGACAGAGAAGAGGAAGAGAGACTTAAAAAAGAAGTCGAAAAGCTCAAAGAAGAGCTCGACAAGAGCAATCAGAACGTCCGCGAGACCAAAGAAAAGATCTTAAGAGAGGCCAGAGAGGAAGCCAAGAGCATCCTTGAAGATGCCAAGGAAGAGGCGGACGAAGCCATCAGACTCTACAATTCCGGAATGACCATTCAGGAAATGGAGAAGAAGAGAGCGACTTTAAGAAAGAAGATAGACGACAATTCGTCGAAGATAAGAGCCAACGAAAAGAAGATTGACAATACCGACAAAAAGGTTGATGCTTCAAAGCTTAAAATCGGCGATACGGTTCGTTCGATTTCTCTCGGAATGACGGGCGAGGTTAAAAAACTTCCCGACGCCAAAGGCAATGTGATTATTGCATCGGGCGTAATGGAGTTTAAGGTAAAAACCACAGACCTTGTTTATGCCAAGGCAAAAGAAGAAAAGGAAGCCGTAAGGCCGACTTCATATGCTTCGGGATTTTCAAAGTCCGCGACGATTTCGCCGGAGATAAATCTTTTAGGATTAAATTCCGACGAAGCGATTGCCAAACTCGACAAGTATTTGGATGATGCATATTTATCGCACTTACACAGTGTTCGAATTGTGCACGGCAAAGGTACGGGAGCGTTAAGGGCAGCAATACACAAGTATTTAAAGGGTATAGATTTTGTCAGCGAATTCGCGCTCGCCGAACAGGGCGAGGGCGATGCGGGTGTTACCGTGGTTAAGTTTTAACTTAGAAAGGGAAAAAAATGATTTCAAAGCAGAAAATTCTGATTGTAGATGACGACAACAACATAGCTGAACTTGTTTCTTTGTATCTTACAAAGGAATGCTATGAGACCATGATTGTAAATGACGGCGAATCCGTAAAAGAAGCGCTTGAAACTTTTGCACCGAATTTGATTCTTTTAGACTTGATGCTTCCCGGCATTGACGGATATCAGGTTTGCCGCGAAGTCAGAGCAGAGAGCAAGATTCCCATCATTATGCTTTCGGCAAAGGGCGAGATTTTCGACAAGGTTTTAGGATTGGAACTTGGCGCCGACGACTATATGGAAAAGCCTTTTGATTCAAAGGAGCTTGTAGCCAGAGTCAAAGCGGTTTTACGTCGTTACAAGGAAAAGGAAGTAAAGCCTCAGGAGACCGCCAAGAGCGCTCAGACCGTGGAATATCCCGATCTTCGCGTATCTCTCACCGACTACTCCGTAGTCTACAAGGGCGAGAGCGTAAATATGCCTCCGAAGGAACTCGAACTTTTATTCTTCCTTGCAAATTCACCCAACCAGGTTTTCACCAGAGAGCAGCTTCTTGACAGAATCTGGGGCTACGATTATCCCGGCGATACAAGAACCGTGGATGTACACATCAAGAGAATCAGAGAGAAAATCAGCGATCACGAAAAGTGGAAAATCGAGACTGTATGGGGTGTCGGTTACAAATTTACCACAGTTTAGAACGGAGTTTTTATGAGATACATAAAAGATATAAAAGACGGATGTGCCGTACAGGATGTTTATCTTTGCAAGACCAAGAATTCGGCCACAACCAAAAACGGCAAAGAATACCTGAATGTAATTCTTGGAGACAAGACCGGAAATATTGACTGCAAGATCTGGAATACGGACAGCGCCGGAATATCGGATTTTGAGCCGATGGATTATGTGTTTGTAAACGGTGAAGCCAAGACCTTCAACGGGAATCTGCAGGTCGATATCAGGCAGATAAGAAAAGCCGATTCTTCGGAATACAGTCTCGAGGATTTTATTCCCACGAGCAAAAAAGATGTGGAGGAAATGTATGATGCGATTCTTAAATGCATTTCCATGGTCGAAAACAATTATCTTCATGCACTCCTTGAAGAGTTTTTCGTAAACGACAAAGAATTTATCGCGGCTTTTAAAATATCAAGCGCGGCCAAGAGCAT
>CAMYYF010000241.1:0-2900 GCA_947303375.1 uncultured Lachnospiraceae bacterium | reverse complement strand
CGTCCGGATTGTCGATAATCCATACTCCGTAGCCGTAATACCCTTCTTCCGGATCTTTCCCATCACCACTTTGTTTGGAAAACATCGCCGATACCATTTTCTCAGAAAGCAGCTTATGCCCGATCAGTCCTTTCCAGAACTTTACAATGTCCTCTACCGTAACAAATGCTCCTCCGTCACCGGTGCCCTTGGCCCCAACAGAATAAATATTTGTGCGGTAGTCTTTTGTATCCGGACAATAGATATAGCTGTTTGCGCATCTTGCAGGCAGCTTATCAAATGCGAAATATCCTGTAGAATCCATCCCGCATGGATCAAAGACATTTCTTTTCAGATATATGTCGAAATCCAGCCCCGTGATCTTTTCTATGATCATAGCGAGCAGTATGTATCCGGTATTGTTGTACTGAAACTTTTCCCCTTTCGGATACATCATGGGTTTCTCTATAAACAGCGGGAGCATGTCCTTATTATGTCTGATTCTGTAATTAGGATAATCTGTCCAAAGCGCCTCGTAATCATCCATGACTGACTCATCGAAATAATCCGGTACGCCGGAAGTGTGGTTCAAAAGCTGCTTCACGGTGACACCCGGATCAATGCTTTTCAGATCGATATCAAGGATAGCTCCAAGAGTATCCTCAAATCTTAGTTTCCCGGCTTCGATCAGCTGAAGGACACCCACGGCAACAAATGTCTTACTCATGGATGCAGTTGCAAATCTGGTGTTAAGCGTATTTGGTATCTCATTCGCCATATCGGAAAATCCGCCGCTGTAATTCAATAATACCTCTTTGTTTTTTACTATATATGCATTTCCTCTAAAATCTTTATCCATCACCATAGCAATCTCCTAAGTAAGATATCCCGGAAGTTAATCTGCTTATACTCGTCTTTTCGAGCCGTTTTCTTTTAAACCCTTGAAAGCGAAACTACCGTCTCAACATGAACGGTTCGTGAAAACTGATCGTAGCACTGCCATGCTTTAAGTTCGTATTTTTCTTCGCATAAAATCTTTAAGTCTCTGGCTAAAGTTGCGGAGTCACAGCTGACATATACGATTCGCTCGGGCTCCATTTTAAGCATGGTTTCCAGACACTTTTCATCACAGCCTTTTCTCGGAGGATCGACCACGATTACGTCAGGATGGAGCATAGATTGACTGTCTTTATCAGAATCCAATAGCTTTTCTGCTTCACTTTCTTTTTTCTGTTTTTCGTAGAATTCCGGCAATACTTCCTCAGCTTTTCCGACGAAAAACTCTGCATTTGTTATTCCGTTTAACTTCGCATTTTCTTTCGCATCCGCAATTGCCTCGGGGATTATTTCAACGCCGTAAACCTTTCCTGCTTTTCTTGCAAGGAAAAGGGAAATCGTTCCGATGCCGCAATACAAATCCCATACGGATTCTTTACCCGATAGAGATGCATAATCCAGTGCCTTCTTGTAAAGTCTCTCCGTCTGAACAGAATTTATCTGATAAAAAGAGCGTGCGGAAATCTTAAATTTCACTTTGTCGAGTTCATCTTCTATAGTCTCTTTGCCCCACAATACGCGGGTTTCATCACCCATTATGACGTTTGTATCTTTTAGATTAACATTAAGGCAGATGCTTGCAATCGCGGGAACTTCTTTTATGAGCGTCTCACAAAGCTGCTCTTCCTTAGGAAGCGATCTTGCATTTACGATAAGGCAGACCATTATCTCGCCCGAGGTAAATCCCTCGCGTATGAGAACGTGACGAAGCAAGCCCTTTCCGGTCTTTTCGTCGTATGCACTTATCTTTTCTTTGCTCATAAAAGATAAAATACATTCAAGAATATTTTTGTTGATTTCCCTTCCTAAAAGACAGTCGGTATTCGGAATAATATCGTGCGTTCTGCCCGCATAAAAGCCAGCGACGAGATTTCCGTTTCTGTCATATCCTATTGGATACTGCGCCTTGTTGCGGTATCTGAACGGAGTGTCCATTCCGACAATCGTCTCTTTAATGCTTTCGATAAAATCTTCCGAAAAGCCACCGATTCGAATCAAATTATTCTTAACCTTGTTCTCTTTGAAAGCAAGTTCGGCTTCATAACTCATCGCCTGTAGCTGACAGCCTCCGCAGGCCTTTGCGTTCTTACATAAAGGCGTAATACGAAAAGAGGAGGGTTTTATGACCTCCTCGAGATGAGCAAAAGCGTAATTTTTCTTCGCCTTCATGATTTTGACTTTGCATTCGTCACCGACGACAGTGTCTTTTATGAACAATGCGTAACCGTCGGCTTTTCCGATACCCAGTCCTTCATCGCTTAAATCTTCTATTGTGACTGTAAGGACATCGCCTTTTTGATATGTTTTTTCCATTTCGTAATCTTAATCAAAGTCCTTTGTCATTCTGATGCTGCCTTCAAATGCTTTGGAATAACTCCAGTCATATGTATCCGCATCCTCGATAAACTGGATAAAAGACTGCATCTTCGCATCGGTATCGTCCGCATAGCTTAAGGCTACCGCTTCGATAATGCTCGGCTTTTTGGGTGAGCCGAATTCAAGTTTGCCGTGATGTGCGGCTATGCAGTGCTTGAGTTCGTTTGCCAAATCCTTCGGGAATCCGGGGATTTCCTTAATCTTGTCGCCGATCATTTCAATTCCCATTACGATATGTCCTAAAAGATTGCCCTCGTCGGTGTAATCGTTTTCGGGGAAAGGAGAATACTCGTAAATCTTTCCGATATCGTGGCAGAGTGCTGCGGTTAAAAGAAGGTCCTTGTTTAATGCAGGATACTGCTTGGTGTAAAACGAGCAGAGTCTTGCAACTGAAAGTGTATGCTCAACGAGACCGCCTGCAAAATTGTGATGGATGCTCTTGGCCGCGCTTGATATTTTAAAAGCCGCGATAAATTCTTTGTCGTTTA
>CAMYYF010000240.1:0-2912 GCA_947303375.1 uncultured Lachnospiraceae bacterium | reverse complement strand
TATATTTGGTCTTGGAGGAGGGTTGAGAAGTGTCAAGAGTTGAAGTTAAAGAAAATGAATCATTAGACAGCGCGCTTAGACGTTTTAAAAGAAACTGTGCCAAGGCCGGTATTCAGCAGGAAATTCGTAAAAGAGAACATTACGAAAAGCCCAGCGTAAAGCGTAAGAAAAAATCTGAAGCTGCAAGAAAACGTAAATACAATTAATTAATACAGACTGCCGTGAGAAAATCACGGCAGTTTTTTTGCCCTAAAGCGTGATTTGTGTTATAATATCCCACGTTGAGCAAAGTAAATCTTCGGGGTATCAATATTGAAATATATTCTTGGGGCAATAATTGCCTGCCTTGTAATTCTTTTCATAATTAATATCGTAGATTTAAACCGCTATGTCGTAAGAAGCGTGGCGATTTATGACAGTAAGGTGAAGAAGAAACTCAAAGTCTGCTTTGTTTCTGATTTGCACAATTATTCGTGTACTCCGAAATTTTATGAGGACATAAAAGAATTTGCTCCCGATGTAATTCTCTGCGGCGGCGATACGATTACAGCCACCAAAGGAAGAAAGCAGGATCGAGCTTATTACTTCCTAAAAGAATTATCAGAGATTGCACCCACATATACGGCGCTTGGCAATCATGAATACAGAGCTAAGATTTATCCTGAAGTCTATGGCACTATGTATGATGAGTTTGCCGCAAAGACGAAAGAGTATAATATACCGATTCTTTCAAACAGTTTTCATTACTTTGAGGAAAACAACATAAAAGTAAGTTCCGCTGATATAGACCGAAGCTTTTACAAGAGATTTAAGGTTTACCATATGGATGATGATTATATTGAGTCTTTAATCGGTAAACTTGAGGATGATAAATACAATATACTTCTGGCGCACAATCCGGATTACTTTAAGTATTACAATGCTTACGGAAGTGACCTTATTTTATCGGGCCATGTTCACGGCGGACTGATTCGTTTGCCTCTTTTACACGGTGTTGCGCATCCCGGGATCAGGTTTTTCCCAAAGTACTCGGGCGGAGTGTATGATGAAAACGGAAAGTTCGTGCGCTATGCCGACTCGTACGTATCGAGCAAGAATGCAATTATAAGACTTATAGTAAGCTGCGGCATAGGTTTCCACACGCTTCCCTTAAGGCTTTTTAATCCCGGCGAACTTATATTTATCACTATAGATACCAAGAAATAAATGGAGTTTTTATGGCTATTCCCGTAAAACTTGAAGTATTCGAGGGACCCCTCGATTTGCTTTTACACTTAATAGAAAAGAATAAAGTCGATATTTACGATATTCCGATTGTCGAAATCACCAGGCAGTACCTTGAATACGTAAAAGAACTTCCCAAGGACGATTTGAACACCGTAAGTGAATTCATGGTAATGGCCGCAACTCTCCTTGATATTAAATGCAGAATGCTTCTTCCCAAAACCGAGGATGAAGAAGGAGAAGAGGAAGATCCGAGAGCAGAGCTTGTTCAGAAACTTTTGGAATACAAGATGTACAAATACATGTCCTATGAACTTAAAGACATGCAGATGGACGGAGAAAAGTATTTATACAAAGACCCTTCGATTCCCGATGAGGTCAGAAATTACAAAGCACCGATAGATTACGAGGAATTAATCGGCGAGACCACTTTAAGCAGCTTAAACGAAATCTTCAACGCCTGCATTAAAAGAGTGGAAGATAAGGTCGACCCCATCAGATCGCATTTTGGCAAGATTGAAAAGGAAGAGGTCGATATCAATCAGAAACAGGATTATATCGCAAAATATATTACTTCCCACAAAAAATGTTCGTTTAGAAGTCTTTTATCCGAGCAGAAAACCAAAATGGAAGTTATCGTGACATTTCTGGTAATCCTCGAGCTTATCAAGACAGGAAATGTCGAAGTCAATCAGAGCAAATCCTTCGGCGATATCGATATCGAATTAAAGAAGCCGATAGAGAATTTCTCAATTTAATTATTGTTAACTAATTATGTAAACCATATTTTAGGAGTATAAAATGGACCGTCAGGAAATACAGGGTAAAATCGAAGGCATTCTCTTTGCCATGGGTGACAGCGTTTCCATAAAAGAAATCGCCGAAGCACTCGAGGTTGAAGAAAGCACCATAAAAGAAATCATAGACGAAATGAAAGTTTACTACGCTTCAAAAGAGCGCGGTATTCAGATTGTATGCCTTGAAGGAAACGTTCAGCTTCGTACCAAGGACGAATACTATGACGATTTAATCAAGATTGCTGCCGCGCCCAAGAAAAATGTTTTATCCGATTCCGTACTTGAGACACTTTCTATAGTTGCTTACAAGCAGCCTGTTACACGTATGGATATCGAAAAGATAAGAGGTGTGAATTCTGACTTCTCCATCAACAAGCTTCTTGAGTTTGGTCTCATAAAAGAATTAGGCCGCCTCGATGCTCCCGGAAGACCTTTACTTTTTGGAACCAGTGAGCAGTTTTTAAGAGCATTTAATGTTGACTCGATTGAAGATTTGCCTCAGATCAGTATGGATATGATGGAAGACTTCAGAGTACAGGCAGAAAACGAATTAAACTACAATGTAAACAAGGTTGAGAGTGTAGAGATTTAAAGCGTTTCTTTTATGATGTTTACAAAGACAATTAGCGAAAAATTAGGGGGATTTCCGGTGCGGAAGTCCCTTTTTTGTTGAAAATTGATATAAAAGCCCTCAAAGACGCGAAAAGATTATTGATTTTTGAATAATCGGAGTAAGTATAATTTATTGATAAACTTGACAATGTTGTGATATGATAATATTTGTGTGATTTTGGGTTTTTTGAGCCCTTTCACCTTAAAAACGTAAAGATTAAATTATATATAGGAGGTAGTACTTATGAGTACCAGTTCTGCTGCAAGAGAGAGAATTAA
>CAMYYF010000239.1:0-2913 GCA_947303375.1 uncultured Lachnospiraceae bacterium | reverse complement strand
TATATTTCCGATGAGGAAAAAGTATCCTTCCCCTGGAGCATGATAGATAAAATTACTCCGAGACCTGCGAAATCGATTGAAGAAATGCTTGAAGACAAAGGCATTGAAAATATGTCCGCAATCGTAACGGATAAAAACACTTTTATCGCACCCTTCGTAAATGCTGAAATCCCCGAGTATCTGGTAATCGAAGACAGATTTCCAAACGGTCGTCCAAGTCTTGAAAAAGCTGGAGTATATTTTACGGACAGAGATACGGTAAACAAAACCGAAAAGATGAAAGTAACCACATGTCTTAATCCTCTTCATACCGCTATGGCAGTATTCGGATGTCTTTTGGGATATGACCATATTGCAAAGGAAATGCAGGATGAAGACATCAAAAAACTGGTAATGAACATAGGTTACAAAGAAGGCCTTCCGGTAGTGGTAAATCCCGGAATCATAGATCCGAAGAAGTTCATTGATGAGGTTGTGGAAGAGAGACTTCCTAACATGTTTATACCCGATATGCCGCAGAGAATCGCAACCGATACAAGTATGAAAATACCCATCCGATTTGGCGAGACGATCAAGTCCTATTACAATTCACCCGACAGAGACGTAAATGATTTAACATTTATCCCTCTTGCGATAGCGGCGTGGCTCAGGTATCTTTTAGGAGTTGACGATAATGGCAATGCTATGGAAGTTAGCTCTGATCCGCAGCTTGAAGATTTGCAGACAAAATTATCCGGAATAGTATATAATGATGTAAATACTTATAACGGTCAGATAAAAGATATTCTTTCAAACGAGAATATTTTTGCGATTAATCTAATCGATGCGGGCTTATCCGACAAGATTGAAAACATGTTTAAGGAAATGCTAAAAGAAGGCGCCGTAAGAGATACCCTTCATAAATATGTCAAAATGTTTTAAAGATTAATCCGGACCGGCTGACAGGAGGATATAAAATGAACAGGACTATGAATTCCATAGGCTGGAAATACGGACTAATGGCGATAATCTATATCGTGCTTAATTATGGAATATCTTTTCTTTTAAGATTGCTGGTTCCTAATTTTGTGGAAAATCATACGATTCTTATTACATATCTGATGATAATTTTCACTGTTGATTTGGTTAGTTTTCCGTTAATTTTTTTACTCACTCTCAAAATGCCCAAGGCTCAGATTGAGAAAAAAAGACTGGGCTTCGGAAAATTTCTGCTCTGCGTACTCATAATGTACGGACTGATTTTTGTGGGAGCGTTGATAGGATTAGTATTTCATGGCGTACTGACGATTCCCTTCAACAATAATGAAAGCTCAAAACTCGTGAACCTTCTGATTAACTCCAATTCTTTTGTGAGAATTCTGATAGTCGGTGTAATTGCTCCTATATTTGAGGAACTTATCTTCAGAAAAGTACTGATTGACCACGTTGCACCCAAAGGAGAACTTGTTGCAATCTTAGCCTCCGGAATCATGTTCGGACTTTTCCACGGCAATTTCCAGCAGTGCTTTTTCGCCTGCTTCATAGGTTTTCTTTTTGCATATATTTATCTTAAAACAGGAAGAGTGATATATACGATTCTTCTTCATATGACTTTAAATACAGTCACAAGCGGTATTACAATCGGACTCATAAAGTGGTTTTACAAAGTTGCCGAAAGCATCGGGCTTGATATAAACGCCGCATCTTCCGATGCAAGTTTATATAATGTCGCAGGTGCGGAAAAACTTGTATTACCTTCCATGGCATTAATCGGCTGGATTCTTTTACTTTTCTTAATTATGATTGCAGGACTTGTTACCTTTATCGTTATTGCATGCATGAAAAAAATAAAGATTAACCGCGCCGAAGAAGATGATTCATTTGGAAAACAGGCATTAAGTATAATTGCATCTCCTTTAATGTGGATCTTTTATGTGGCAACGGCAGTATTGTTTATATCCGAGTATCTGCCGCCGATAATTGAATTTTTCGTAAGCAAATAGTTTAGGAGGAATGTATGGATTTTATGCGTGAAGCCCTAAAAGAGGCATACGAAGGAATTAACAACCGTCATGGCGGACCGTTTGGATGTGTCATCGTAAAAGACGGAGAAATAATCGGTCAGGGGCACAACAGAGTGCTCATAAAACATGACCCTACCTGTCACGGTGAAATGGAAGCGATAAGAGATGCCTGTGAAAAGACAGGAAGTCATGATCTTTCCGGGTGTGAACTTTATACAACGGCAGAACCCTGCCCTATGTGTTTGGGAGCAATCCTCTGGGCAAACATTGCAAAAGTTTATTATGGCTGCAATGTAAGCGATACCGACAAAATCGGTTTCAGAGACGATAAGTTTTATGATTTCTTCAATGGCGAGAAAAACATATTAACGCTTGAAGAAAGCGACAGAAAAGAGTGCAAGAAACTCTTCGACGAATATATCAAGGACAAGAAGGCTCAAAGATATTAAGAATACGAAAAACCGGTGCAAAAACACCGGTTTTTCTTTTTAAATATTCTTTTGTTGTTTGGGTTACTGTTACATGGATTCGGGGTATTTCGGATAAATCTGATTTTTGATATCCTGCATTTTTGAATCCATTTCAGTGATAGTGGTGGCACAGTCCAAAAGCTGTGCGCTGATTGCCTGAGAGATTTCTTCGGTCAGGTCTTTTTTGTAACGCATCTCGTGTTCGAGACTTGCCCAGAAGTCCATTGCGATGGTCCTTAACTGGACTTCGACCTTAAGATATTCCTTGTGCTCCGAGAAGAATACGGGTATTTCAACAATCATATGATAACTTCTGTAGCCGTTGGGCTTGGGTGCGCGGATGTAATCCTTGTAATTTACAAGTTTGATATCATCCTGCTTTAATATCATGTCGGCGATTTCATAGATATCGTCCACGAAAGGACATATAACTCTGATAC
>CAMYYF010000238.1:0-2917 GCA_947303375.1 uncultured Lachnospiraceae bacterium | reverse complement strand
CGGAATGGCAACAGGACTTTTTGCCACTCTGATTATCGGAACCATTATTTTACAGTTCGGAGCTGTTATTCCGGGTAAAATCGGAACGTATGTTACGCTTGTCGGAAAAGTTGCCCAGATGCTCACGGGTGCAGGCATCGGTTGCGGTGTTGCAATTAAGTTAAAGGCCCAGCCCCTTACAGTTTTATCGGCAGCAGTTTCGGGTATGATCGGTGGATTTGCTTCACAGATTATTGCAGGCACAATACTTACAGAAGGAAAGATGACTCTTTCCGGCCCCGGCGAACCTCTCGGTGCATTCCTTGCAGCAATCGCTGCTGTATATCTCGGAAAAGTTGTGGCCGGCAAAACCAAACTCGATATTCTTGTTACGCCCCTTTGTCTTATAACTGTAGGTGCAACGGTCGGACTTATCCTCGGACCTCCTATTTCAAAGTTCATGACATTTGTAGGCGATTTGATCAGATTCGGTACCGAACAGGCTCCCTTCCTCATGGGAATTATCGTATCGGTACTCATGGGTATTGCTCTTACGCTTCCCATATCTTCGGCAGCAATCAGCGTTATCCTCGGACTCTCGGGTATCGCAGCAGGTGCCGCAACAGTCGGCTGCTGTGCCAACATGATCGGCTTTGCAGTAGCAAGCTTTAAAGATAACAAATGGAACGGTCTTTTTGCACAGGGTCTCGGAACCAGTATGCTTCAGATGCCCAACATCGTAAAAAAACCAATCATCTGGCTTCCTGCAATTATCTCGAGTGCCATCATCGGACCTATTGCAACCATGGTATTTGAATTTGAAAGCAATGCTACCGGTGCAGGTATGGGTACCGCAGGTCTGGTAGGACCTATAAACGCATTCCAGGTTATGACCGCAAAGGGACTTCCCGTATGGCTTGTACTTGGCGAGATTGCTCTTTTATGCTTCATTCTTCCCGGAGTTTTGTCATGGCTTATTTCTCTCTTGATGAGAAAGCTCGGAGCCATCAAAGACGGAGATATGAAACTTAACTAAATTTTCTAAGGATAAAAAATCGACTTCGGGAGTATTTTCCGAAGTCTTTTTTATGCTAAAATAAAAAACTGTATGAAAAGCAAACATCAGGAATCGATTGAATTTTATATAAAAGTTTTTAAGCTGGCGCTTCCGATAGCGCTTCAAAGCCTTATCACCATCGGCGTAAACATGCTTGACACCATGATGGTAGGAAGTTTGGGAGACAATTCGCTTTCAGCGACCTCTCTTGCGAACTCTTTTATAAGCGTTTTCCAGATATTCTGCATGGGACTCGGAATGGGAGCATCGGTTCTCGTTTCAAGATACTGGGGCATAAAAAAAGTCGCAAAAGACGAAAAAGAAGCGGGTGACGCAACAAGAGCCTTAAAGCAGACGGTCTGCCTTGTAATAAGATTAAACCTAATTCTCGCGACGCTTTTTGCACTGGCAACATATTTTATCCCGGGTCTTATTATGAGAACCTATACCGACAAGACCGCGATAATAGATCTAGGCGTTACATATTTTAAGTTTTCGGTTTTAACTTACTATTTCGTCGGATTATCCCTCGTGGTAACGATAGTTCTTCGAAGCGTCGGACAGGTTATGTTTCCGCTTATCGTATCTTTCGGAGCATTTTTCGTCAACCTTGCGATGAACTATACTTTTATCTTCGGTAAGTTCGGAGCTCCGAGACTCGAAGTTGCGGGTGCCGCACTTGGTACACTTATTGCGAGAATCTTTGAATTTACGATGATTCTCGGATATCTTTTCTTCATTGATAAAAAGATCGCCTTCAGGATAAAAGATATGATAATGAAGACGGGCTCCCTTTTCTGGGAATACGTCCGCATCAGTATCCCCGTACTTATTAGTGACGGTATTTTAGCGCTCGGAACCAATGCCGTTGCAATGGTAATAGGACATCTCGGCGAGACCTTTACGGCCGCGAATGCGATAACAAGTGTAACGCAACAGCTTAGTAATGTTGTAATCTCCGGCGTCAGCCAGGCCGGCGCGATAGTTACGGGAATTACGCTTGGCGAGGGCGATAAGGAAAAGACGATGAAGCAGGGCTACCGGTTTTTTGGACTCGGACTTTTCCTCGGAACTTTGTCTGCGCTCTTTATATTTATTTTCAGCGACATGATTATAGGTTTTTATGATAATGTCAGTCCCGAAACGGCTCAGATTGCCAAGCAGCTTATGAACGCAATCTGCCTAATCGTGGTATTTCAGGGCACGAACAGTATTATGACCAAGGGCGTTCTTCGAGGAGGCGGCGACACGACCGTACTGATGGTTGCAGACAATATCATGCTCTGGGTTCTTGCGATACCGCTTGGAATACTCGCGGGATTTTATTTCAAACTCCCGCCGTTTTGGATTTACATCTGCCTTAAATCAGACCAGATTGTTAAGACAGTATGGGCATTTTTGAGGCTGCGCAGTAAAAAGTGGATTAAAAAGATTTCAACGGAGTCGGCAAAGAAATGAAAACCAAACACTATATATACATTCTCGAATGCTCGGACAAAACGCTTTACACGGGCTATACCAACGATCTTGAAAACCGCTTAAAAGCGCATAATGAAGGGAAGGGTGCGAAGTACACCAAAAGCCGCCTGCCTGTGAAAATGGTATATTCCGAAGCTTTTGATGATAAAAAAGAAGCGATGAGCAGAGAGTGGTTTATAAAACACAGATTAACAAGAGAAGAAAAATTAGAACTCATAAAAAAAGGGAAATCGTGCTAGACGATTTCCCTTTTTCTTTTTATAGATATTATTTATTCTTTATCGGATTTTTCAACTCTTTTATCATTTGCTCCTACAACCATGTTGAACACTTTTTTAAGGCCGCATCTGAAAACCAAGAGCATTCCGAATACGGCTCCTAAAATACCCTGTGCGAATTCGT
>CAMYYF010000237.1:0-2919 GCA_947303375.1 uncultured Lachnospiraceae bacterium | reverse complement strand
GGATAATCCTTACGCAGTACTAATCTACGGCGATGAGGATTATTTTGCATTATCCGCGGATTTTAAGGAAGAAGAATTATACAAGGCAAGAAGAGCCTTCAGATACTACAAGCCTGTATTCAGTCCCGAGACATTGGCATCGTTTGATTATATCAACGCATTTGCAATCGAAGGCAGTTTCTTAAATGATATCCTTGCCAACACGGAGATGTTATCCGCATCAATTTATTATACGGGAATGATGTATGAATTAACCGTGGAAGCATGTGCCAAATTAAGGGCGGACAGAAGAGAAGATCTTATCTGTCACATCCCTGCAGTGCTTGTTTCAAAAGGCATTGAAATTGATACGGATGAAAAAGAAATAAGCGAATCCTTCGAAACGGGTGCGCTTCTTTATCCCGAATATCAGAAAATAATTCCTGCACTTTCGGATGATAAATATGCCGCTATCAGACAGAAGGCAAAAGAAAAATTAAAACTCATACCGGTTGAAACCGATATTACCGTTTCGGTTATTATTCCTTCAAAAGACAATCCCGATATGCTTACTTCGCTTATCGGAAAACTTAATCTGAACGGACTTAAAAAGATTGAAGTAATCATAGTCGACAACGGTTCGAGCGAGGAAAACAAAGCCAAAGTTGAATCGTTCCTTGAGAAATGCGACTTTGAATACAAATACATTTATGCGGTCGAGGAATTCAATTATTCCAAGATGAACAATGTCGGTGCCAATGTTGCAAGAGGCGAAGTATTACTTCTTTTAAACGATGACATTGAAGCCGAAGGACATGAATGGATTAAGACCATGGCATCCTATGCTACAAATAAGGGTGTAGGATGTGTCGGCTGCAAACTTTTATATCCCGACGGAAAGATTCAGCATGTCGGAATATCCGCAGGTATAGACGGTCCCGCACATAAGTTCATGGGTGAAGAGGATTCCGTCAAAGCCGGCGCAGGAGATAATCTTGTAAACAAAAATGTTCTCGCGGTAACGGGCGCATGTCTTGCCGTAAGAAAAGAATTATATGACAGAGTCGGCGGTTTGTACGAAGAACTCAAGGTCGGTTACAATGACGTGGATCTTTGCATGAACCTTTACGAAAACGGCTACAGAAATGTTCTGTTAAACGAGATAAAACTCATCCATCACGAATCGGTATCAAGGGGAGTGGACGCAAAGAACAAGATTAAATCCGAACGTCTCTCCTATGAAAAGGCCATTCTTAAGAACCGCCATCCGTCGCTTATGATAGTTGACCCTTACGAGGGCGGCTCCGCAGATTTCAAACTTGCTTTTGAAAAAGAAAAAGAAGATTTAAGCATTAACGCAACAGGCAAATTCGAAAGCAGAAAATCAAACGATGATGAAGGATGGGTATACTTCTCCTTTGAAAAATTCCAGGTAAAGATTACGGAAGATTCACACAAAATACTTATTGTCAAAGGCTATGCGGTTGTACCGGGCATCGACAATATGAGATTTGATTTTGACGTAATCTTACAAAAGGACGGCAAGCAGTTTGTAATACCGACCGAGCGTAGTTTAAGACCTGATCTCGCGGGAAGATTTAACGGAAGTGAAAATACCGAACTTTGCGGAATTGACTTAAGAGTATCCGTTGATAATCTTGAGGAAGGAAATTACAGGATTTACATGTATGCCAAGGATCACGGCAACGTAAGAGAGATTATCACAGATACATTCTTAAACATCGATATTTAATGACCGGAAACGAAAATGGAAAACAGAGAACTAGAAGAATTAAAAAAAGAACTTGAGGAAACCAAGAGAAAAAATATGGAACTCTCAGGCCGTATAACAGAGCTTGAGGACGAAAAGGAAGAGATTAAAGATAATCTCGACCGCATCAAATCGAGCAAGGCATACAGGCTTTCAAAGCCTTTAAGATATGTCCGCTCACAGGTTAAAAGAGTCACACAGTACGGCTCCGTATCGGCAGTTTCCGACAAGGTAAAAAGCAAAAACAGATTAAAGAAAAGATACAAAGAACTCGGAACACTTTCTTTCCCCGACAAAGAGAGAAGACTTGCGGAGGAAGGAAAGGAATATTCCGAAAAGATTGTTATTTCCATTCTCGTTCCGCTTTACAATACTCCCGAAGATTTCCTAAAAGAAATGATAGATTCGGTGGTAAATCAGACCTACAAATACTGGGAACTCTGCCTTGCGGACGGATCTGACGCAGAGCATTCCTATGTAGGAGACATCTGTAAGAAATATTCTGAAAACGACGAAAGAGTCGTATATAAAAAGTTAGAGAAAAACGAAGGCATTTCCGGCAATACCAATGCCTGCTACAAAATGGCAACGGGCGATTATATCGGCCTCTTCGATCATGATGATGTTCTGCATCCAAGCGCACTTTTCAAATACAGGGAAGCGATAGATGAGGGTGCGGATTACATCTACTGCGACGAGGCAACCTTTACGGACGGTGACATCAACAAAATGATTACCGTTCATTTCAAGCCGGATTTTGCAATCGACAATCTTCGCGCCAACAATTATATCTGCCATTTCTCGGTATTCAAAAAAGAACTCCTAAACGAAACCGAACTCTTCAGAACAGAGTATGACGGAAGCCAGGATCACGATATGATTCTGCGCTTAACTTCGCTTGCAAAAAAGGTCGTTCACGTGTCGGGTATTTATTATTATTGGAGAGCACACGCAGGCAGCGTGGCACAGAATATTAACGCGAAGACCTATGCAATAGATGCGGCAAAGCGTGCCGTTTCTGACCATCTTAAAACGAACGGCATTTATAACACAAGTATCACTTCTTCAAGAGCATTCGAAACAATTTTCAGATTAAAATATGCAGTTACGGGCGAGCCTTTGGTATCCGTTATCATTACGGATGACACAGAGGAATGTTCACACGCGCT
>CAMYYF010000236.1:0-2928 GCA_947303375.1 uncultured Lachnospiraceae bacterium | reverse complement strand
AAAGGGTGCATATACCGTAAGATTATACACAAATCCGAGCAACCCTTATTCAAGAGAAAATGTCATTTTCTTCGGTATATCTGCCAACAGTTCGAAGATGAAAAAGGTCAATATGATAAGTCCCTATTTTGCAGTCGGCGACGGTAATCCCTACTGGTCTTTGGGCGTACTTGAAAATACGAGACTCACTGATGTGACTCTGAATTTAAACGAAGGCGTTAACGAAATAAACATCTTCGCATTAGACCCTAACTTCGTGCTTCAAAAACTCGTTATCTTTAGAGCCGAAGAGGAACCTGCAAGATCTTATCTCGGACCGAAGGAAACTTTCAGATTCTAAAAAACTTAAATATCATAAAATAAAAAATCCGGGGTTAATTCTTTAATCCCGGATTGCTTTTTCCTTAGTGACTGCTTCGCCCCAGTCGGACGCCCATTTTTCACAGTAAAGCCATGTATATAAAATGTTCTTTTTCTTTCTTAAGTTTATGAAGAAAGGAATTCTGCCCCACAAAAGCGACGGTATTCCAATCACAAAAACATATAGCGGCCCGAGAAGCAGCGCCTGGAAAGTATGTCCGTATTCGTGGACCGTAACTTCGTTGCAGTACTTCATTCTCTCTTCCTTGTTTCCGGCAGTCTCTTCACACGGTGTAAAGATAAAAAATCCCAGCGAAATGCCCGAATTGTGTGGCCATGCCGTCTTTACGACGCCGCGATAATAAGTGTGAGGAGATTTGATATAGATAAGATATAAAACAAGCCCTGCCACTGTCTGCATGTTGCCCCAGGTCCAGTGAAGGAAAACTCCTATAGGATACCACCAGCATCTGTCTTCTTTGCCCTTGCTTTCAAAAGCCAGGAATATTCCGATTGCATAAAGACCGAGAAGATATGCCAAAATATCAAGCCAGTCGAAATGGCCGCCAAGCATAATCGCAAGTATCGAATCTCTGTTAATCCCCAGAATATCAAGTATGCCGATTGCCTGCAGAATTTCAGCCCACCAGCCAAGATAATAGCAGAGAAACGGCAGTACATATACGCTGAATATGCTGTCTTTTCCAAAGAAAGTCGCTCTAAGGAGCATGTAAATTGTCGGTATTACCAGCACATCGCCCACGAATCCGCGGACAAAGCCTCTGCCCCATTTTCCGATGGCAATTTCCGCAAGCAGTAAAATTATAAAAGCAATTATAAATCTGATTCGAATTTTCACTATGAGTCCTCAAATTTTCAGTATTATATGAATCCCTATTATTTTACATTAAAAGCCCCGAAGAGTCATCACTCTTTGGGGCTTTATCTGTGGATATTTTTGGTTTTTAATACACTTTATCACATGCTGATTTATATTTTTTCTTCGAACCATTCTGTTTTTATTTCAGGGCATCAGTCATGGATTTTACGTATTCGCCGACATATGCGGGAGATTCTTTGCCGTACTTTTCCATGATTTTTATGATTGCGGAACCTACAATGGCGCCGTCTGAAATCGAAGCCATTTTCTTGGCCTGCTCGGGTGTTGAAATGCCGAATCCGATGGCGCAGGGAACGCTTGTGTTCTCGCGGATAATCTTAACGATTGAATCAAGGTCCGTGTTGATTTCGGTTCTTGTTCCCGTAACTCCGAGACTTGATACAAGATAGATAAAGCCTTCTGCCTCTTTGGCAATCATCGCAACCCTGTCCTTTGAAGTGGGTGCGATTAAGGAAATTAAATCTACTCCGTATTTGTGGCAATCGGGTAAGAACTCTTCTTTTTCTTCAAATGGAAGGTCGGGTAAAATAATTCCGTCGATTCCGATTTCGGAACATGTCTTTATAAAAGATTCGCTGCCGTAGGAAAATACGACATTTGCGTAAGTCATAAAAACCATCGGAACGGTAACTTCTTTTCTAAGTTCCCTTACAAAATCGAATATCTTATCAGTGGTTACGCCGCCTTCAAGCGCACGAAGATTAGCGCCCTGAATAACGGGGCCTTCGGCTGTCGGATCCGAAAAAGGAATGCCGAGTTCTACCAATGAAGCACCGTTTTTGACTGCTTCTTTTACGAGCTTACCCGTAGTCTCAAGGTCGGGATCTCCGCATGTGATAAAAGGGATAAACGCTTTTTTGTTTTCAAATGCTTTTGCGATATTACTCATTGATGTCCTCCCCTCTGTAACGGGCGATTGCCGCACAGTCCTTGTCTCCTCGGCCCGAAACCGTAATAACGATTATTTTATCCTTGCCCATTGTCGGAGCAAGCTTGATTGCATGTGCTATCGCATGAGCGGATTCGATGGCGGGAATAATGCCTTCGGTCTTGGCTAAATATTCGAATG
This sequence comes from uncultured Lachnospiraceae bacterium, assembly GCA_947303375.1. Classification (GTDB taxonomy): domain Bacteria; phylum Bacillota; class Clostridia; order Lachnospirales; family Lachnospiraceae; genus UBA3766. Next base: position 598 of record CAMYYF010000236.1, on the reverse strand, counting down.
CGCATACAGCCTCTTCATCGGTAATCGCTACGTACTCTGCTCTTCCCGAATCATGAAGATATGCGTGCTCAGGACCGATGCCCGGATAATCAAGACCTGCGGAAATCGAATATACGGGAGCTATCTGACCGTATTTATCCTGGCAGAAATATGATTTCATTCCGTGGAAAATACCGAGCTTTCCGGTAGCAATCGTAGCTGCTGTCTCGTAGGTATCAACGCCTCTGCCTGCTGCCTCGCAGCCTATTAGTCTTACTTCTTTATCTTCTATAAAATTATAGAAAGTTCCGATTGCATTTGAGCCGCCGCCCACGCATGCAAGAACGGCATCGGGAAGGCGTCCTTCTTTTTCAAGCATCTGTTCCTTGATTTCCTTGGAAATAACTGCCTGAAAATCACGAACGATTGTGGGGAAAGGATGAGGACCCATTACGGAACCGAGGCAGTAATGCGTATCGTCGATTCTCTTGGTCCACTCTCTCATAGCCTCCGAAACGGCATCCTTAAGTGTGGCCGTACCTGTAGTAACCGGAATAACTTCTGCTCCTAAAAGTCTCATTCTGTATACATTAAGAGCCTGACGTTTGGTGTCTTCTTC
>CAMYYF010000235.1:0-2934 GCA_947303375.1 uncultured Lachnospiraceae bacterium | reverse complement strand
CTTCATAGGTCTGTGCCATCTGTCCGCCACAGCCTTCTTTTTCTATTACAATTGCGTTAAGACGTGCTCTTTTTGCATATATTGCTGCTGCCAGACCTGCAGGTCCCGCACCGATTATCACAAGATCATACATAGCGTTTCCCTCCCGGATATATGATTTAACTTAATTATTTTACCATATTTTCGGGTTGTTTGCCACAAAGTTATGCGAATCAGAATCTGCTTAAGAATAATAACTCGCTGTCTTCAATTCTGACTTCCGAATAAACCGTTCTGCCTGAAAACTCCATTTCAAAATTAACCGAGGCCGTTTTGCCGTCTTCTAAGTTAAATCCCTCAAAATCATATTTAATGCTGTCGGGATTTTCGTATCCGAATTCTTTTTTGATTGCGTTTAGTGCGGTCTGCTCGCGTTCCGCCACGTATTCTTCGGCTTCGGCGTATGTGTAAGCCTCGGAATCGATGATTGAGCCGTAACCCGCTTCGCCTATCATAAGAAGTGACATGTCGTCGGCATTGATATACAGATCGTAACAGGTTGCATATCCCGTGCCGAGCTGATAGTAGTGAAGGACACCGAGAGTCATCATATTGCCGTATTTGTCTTCACTTTCGTCAAATATGTCGACCAAAACTATCCATGAGTCGTCGGTCACAAGGCCGTAATAATCTTTTAGATACTTGTCGGCCGCCTTTTTGGTCTTCTCTTCAATACTGCCCGAAGTTATTGGAGTTGATTCAAGTGCCATGCCCTGGCCCGGTTCGAGTCCGTCAGCCTTTAATTCAAGGATATTTACATATCTTTTCTTCGCGTCGTGATCTATATATTCGAGTATCTGCTCGTCATTCATGTCTTTGTCCGGAAGATAAACTATGTTGTCGGAAACTACATAAGCAAGCTCGTTCTTGCCTCTTTCGGCAAAAGTCTCGTAGTGAGGCATGTTTTTCTTCGGAAATACGCCTTCGTCATAATATTTTCTTTCAAGTTCGATAACTTTTTTTATTTCTTTTATGGTCAGTTCTCTTGAGAAGCCTTCGTCGGTGCTTATAAAAGTATCCGCATCCACTTCTGCTGCGTAACTGTCGAATTCTTCGGTATCCATATTGGCAAGACGGCTCCTAAAAGAAATGATGGCGGCGCTTGTGCCGATGCTGAATGCACCAAAGACGGTAATGATTATCAAAGCCGTCAGAACTCCCGAATATCTGAATCTGAAGTCGGCGGTTCTTCTTTTTTTGATACAGTTTCTGTATAAAGTTTTTTTCATATCTTCATCGATTTCGATATTGGAAATCAGATCTTTGTTTATTCTATTTTCCATATACGAGTTCTCCTTTGTATTTTACGTTCAGTTTTTCCCTTGCCCTCTGCAGTCTTTTCTTAATCGCGGAAGGGGATGTTTTGAGAATCTCGGCCGTTTCGCTGACCGTATAACCTTCGATGTAATAAAGTATCACTGCGGATTTTAATTTGTAATCAAGATCCCATATAAGTGAAAGCAGTTCGCTCTCTGTCGTGCTTAAGCCGTCCGTTATAACGAGCGTTTCTTCCATTTCATCCAAAGGTACCGACGCATGTTTTTTGTGAAATCTTAAAAATTCCCTGCATTTGTTCTGGGATACTTTTATGAGCCAGGCTTTCCTGTGTTCCTCGTCGTTAAAGAGCGGCTTTTTCGTATAATACGTCAGAAAAGTTTCCTGGAGCACATCCTTTGTATCCTGTTCGTTTTTAAGTATCAGGAAGCAGATTTTATAGAGCATATTGCTGTATCTGTCGATAACCGCTTCCAGATCTCTGTTATCGTTTTTCATTATGAACTCCTTCAATTTGTATAAAGGTATTCGCGAATGACCTTTTCACTATATACATGCGTGAATGTCGGCAAAAGTGACATTTTTATAATAAAATATTTTACTTTTTTTAGCCACAGGGATTCGCAGTTTGCTTTTTTTAGGGTGTTTTGCTTATTTTTCTTTTATTTTTTCTTGCGCTTCAAAAGGTGAATATGTATAATATTTTTTGGTAAATTTTTAGCTTATACGCTTTGTATAAAGATAAGGAGATTTTTATGGAAAGAAAAGTTGGTACAGTATCACGCGGAATCCGCTGTCCGATTATCAGAGAAGGCGATAATCTGGTGGATATTGCAGTAACAAGCGTGTTGGAAGCTTGTGAATCCGAAGGTTTTTCACTTCGTGACAGAGACGTTATCGCACTTACAGAATCAATTGTTGCAAGAGCACAGGGTAACTACGCTACAGTAAACGATATCGCAGCAGACGTTAAGGCTAAACTCGGCGGAGAAACAGTTGGTGTTATCTTCCCCATCCTCTCAAGAAACCGTTTCGCTATCTGCTTAAAGGGTATCGCAATGGGCTGCAAAAAGATCGTTCTTATGCTTTCATATCCTTCGGATGAAGTAGGAAACGCACTTCTTACATACGATCAGCTCGACGAAGCAGGCATCAATCCTTACAGCGACGTGCTTACACTCGAGAAATACCGTGAATTATTCGGCGAGAACAAGCATGAGTTCACAGGTGTTGATTATGTAGCTTACTATTCAGATATCATAAAAGAAGCCGGCGCAGACGTAGAAGTAATCTTCGCTAACCAGGCTAAGGAAATTCTTAAATACACAGACTGCGTTATCAACTGCGACATTCATACCAGAGTAAGAACCAAGAGAATCTTAAAAGAGAACGGCGCCAAGGTCGTTTGTGGTATGGACGATATAATGACCGCATCAGTCAACGGCAGCGGTTATAACGAGAAATACGGTCTTTTAGGATCAAACAAGTCCACAGAAGAGAAAATCAAACTCTTCCCCAGAGATTCCCAGTGGCTTGTAGAAGCAATCCAGAAAGAAATCCTCGAGAAGACAGGAAAGCATGTTGAAGTTATGATTTACGGCGACGGTGCTTTCAAGGATC
>CAMYYF010000234.1:0-2935 GCA_947303375.1 uncultured Lachnospiraceae bacterium | reverse complement strand
CCCGAAGAGCATGACGAAATGATTGCATATGTATCACAGCTTACACACTGCATCGCAGTATCTCTTATGACATGTAAGGATAACGAGCATCTTAAGGATTACACGGGCGATTCTTTTAGGGACTTAACAAGAATCGCTAGAATCAACGAGAACATGTGGACCGAACTTTTCCACATGAACAAGGATTCGCTTTTAAAAGAAATGGATTTGTTTATCGATGAGATATCAAATCTTCGCAATTTAATCGCTGAGGATGATTCCGAAGCCATAAAAGAAAAGATGAGATTATCGACGGCAAGACGTTCGAAATTTAATTCTAAAAAATGAGAAAATGAATAAAGCTTAGAAAGGCAAAAAACATGAAAATGAATTTCATCAAAAAACTTGCATTACCCGTAGAGGTAAAGGAAATGTGCCCTCTTACAGGCAAGATGGGAGAACTTGTCGATACTAAAAAGGCACAGCTTGAATCGGTATTCGAAGGAAGAAGCGACAAGCTTATTCTAATTATCGGACCCTGCTCGGCAGACAGGGAAGACAGTGTAATCGATTACATTTCAAGACTCTGTCCGATTCAGGAAAAGGTAAAAGATAAAATAATCATCGTTCCGAGAATTTATACAAACAAGCCTCGTACAACGGGCGAGGGATACAAGGGAATGCTTCATCAGCCGGACCCTAACGAAAAATCGGATCTTTTCAAAGGAATCATCGCAACGAGACACCTTCATATGCGTGCGATTGAAGAGACCGGTTTTGCGTGTGCGGATGAAATGTTATATCCGGAAAATTATCAGTATCTGGATGATGTGCTTGCATATGTTGCAGTCGGAGCACGTTCTGTTGAAGACCAGCAGCATCGTCTCGTAGCCAGCGGAATCGCAGCACCCGTAGGTATGAAAAATCCCACATCGGGCGATATCAGCGTAATGCTTAACGGTATTCTTGCGGCACAGCATTCACATTCATTTATTTACAGAGGCTGGGAAGTTCATTCCGAGGGCAACCCTTATGCACATGCTATTTTAAGAGGTTATACCAACAAGCACGGCGAGTCACAGCCCAACTACCATTTCGAAGACCTTATCAGACTTTGTGATGCATACGATGAAAGAGATCTCGTCAATCCCGCAGTTATCATCGATACCAACCATTCGAATTCGGGCAAGAATCCTTTCGAACAGCCTCGTATCATAAAAGACGTGCTTTACTCCACAAGACATGATGACCGCGTTAAGAAGATTCTTAAAGGCTTTATGGTTGAAAGTTACATCGAAGACGGCTGCCAGAAGGTTGACGGCGGAGTTTACGGCAAGTCAATCACCGATCCCTGCCTCGGCTGGGAGAAGACTGAACGCCTTATTTACGAGATTGCAGATTTGCTGTAGTTTTTCGGTTGAGTTTTTTTAGAAAAAGATATTGACACATATTTTTAAGAGTGATATAAAAATATTGTTGTAAACCAATGAAAAAGTGTAAGTAGACTTATCCTCTTTCGGATACAGAGAACCGCGGATGCTGAGAATGCGGTATTGAAATGTTAAGTTGAATGGGCTTTTGAGGGCAAGAGGAAACGAAGCAATTCGGAGTATAGGCGCCGGGGCTGGAACCCCGTAAACAAATCCGGCATATGTTGGTATGCGCTAAGAGGGTGATTTTCACCAAGCAGGGTGGCACCGCAGGTTTAAAAGTTCAGACCTGTCCTTGCAGAGAAGCAAGGATAGGTCTTTTTAATTTTATTAATCCTTTTCTCGAAGCGCGGTTTAAAATGAAAGGAGACAGAAAATGTCAAACGAAATCCCTTACAAAATTTATCTTGAAGAGAACGAGATGCCTAAGGCTTGGTACAACCTTCGCGCAGACATGATTAATAAGCCCGCACCGTTACTTAACCCCGGAACATTGCAGCCTATGACTGCAGCAGAACTCTCAGGAGTTTTCTGTGATGAACTCGTAAAACAGGAACTCGACAACGAGACAAGATTCATCGAGATTCCCCAGGAAATCAGAGACTTTTACAAGATGTACAGACCTTCACCCCTGGTAAGAGCTTACTGTCTTGAGAAAAAGCTTGGTACACCTGCTCATATTTACTACAAATTCGAAGGTAATAACACATCAGGAAGCCATAAATTAAACTCAGCTATTGCTCAGGCTTACTATGCTAAGAAGCAGGGCTTAAAGGGCGTTACCACAGAGACCGGTGCAGGTCAGTGGGGCACAGCTCTTTCAATGGCTTGTTCATATTTTGATCTTGACTGCAAGGTATTTATGGTTAAGGTTTCTTACGAGCAGAAGCCTTTCAGAAGAGAAGTTATGAGAACATACGGCGCTTCCGTTACTCCTTCTCCTTCTATGGAAACAGAAGTTGGTAAGAAGATTAATGCAGAGCATCCCGGAACCACAGGTTCGCTTGGATGTGCAATTTCCGAAGCAGTAGAAGTTGCTGTGGGAACAGAAGGATACAGATATGTACTCGGTTCGGTTCTTAACCAGGTACTTCTTCATCAGTCTGTTATCGGTCTTGAAACAAAGGCTGCTTTAGATAAATACGGAATCAAAGCTGACATCATTATCGGATGTGCAGGCGGCGGATCAAACCTTGGCGGTCTTATTGCTCCTTTTATGGGCGAGAAGATTACAAAGGGTACAGATTACAGAATCATCGCAGTTGAATCTGCTTCATGCCCTTCATTTACCAGAGGCGTTTACGCGTACGACTTCTGCGACACAGGTATGGTTTGTCCTCTTGCTAAGATGTACACACTTGGCAGTGATTTCATTCCCGCACCCAACCATGCAGGCGGCTTAAGATACCACGGCATGAGCTCAACGCTTTCACAGCTTTATGCAGACGGACTTATGGAAGCTACAACAGCTAAGCAGACAGAAGTATTCGAAGCTGCAGAGACATTCGCTAGAGTAGAAGGTATTC
>CAMYYF010000233.1:0-2935 GCA_947303375.1 uncultured Lachnospiraceae bacterium | reverse complement strand
TAATTTTGGCATCATAATAATCTTGGATTTTCTTCTTATTGTCGAGAATATATTTTTTGTTCTCTTCGAAGTTTTCGAGCATCTTTTTGATGAGTTCTTCCGAATCGCTGTAATGCCAGGAGTTGGTCAGTTCAACAGCTTCAACTTTTGAAAAATACTTTTTAAGCATTGCTTCGCTGTCAGCCTGAGCTTTCTTTTGTGCCTTTATACCTTCGTCCATAAAAGAAGTATCAAGCCCCATTGCTTTGAAATCATTCTTAAAGAACACATACCACCAGTTTACGGCATAACCGTTGTATGAAAATACTCCGTCTTTTGAAAGGACTTTGCTTGCACGTGCAACGATATCTTCAATGTTCTTAACTTCAAAATACAGGTAGTGAGCAAGGATAAGCGAATACTCTTTTTCTTTTTTAATCTTCTTCCAAGCAGCCTCTCCGGTCAGGTCTTCAAACTCGATTTTAAATTCCACGCCGTCTGCAAGTTCGCTCTTATTCTCGGGAATAAATTTCGCAAAATCATCGGCCCAGCTTCCGTGTACATCATATCCGAAAACCTTGGTTCCCTTTGGAATTCTCTTCCAGTTGTTTCTCCAGATTTTTGCATATCCGCATCCGAGATCCAAGACCTTTTCATTCTCTTTTACATTTACGGCATTAAACAAAGTTACATGCCAATCCTCAGAAGTATGTTTAAGTGCATCCCAGTGCCACTCATCTGCTTTCTGGTCAATACTGACATTCTGAACTATTCCTGCAACATCGTCCCAGTCAAGGTTTCCGCCCTTGCGATCAAGGGTTCTGTTGATGGAATCTATTACCTTATCAATCTGATAACGCTTCTCCTCCATCGCTTTAAGCTGCATTCTCAAAGCCTCTTCAACGTTTCCTGCTTCTCCTTTTATGAGATTGTCTCTTATCTCCTCGAGAGAAAAACCTATCTGCTTTAAAGCAACGATTTTTTCAAGAACCTGAAGTGCTTCTCTATCATACAAACGATAATTTCCCTCAGAGTAATCTGAAGGTTTTAATAATCCTTTTTCATCGTAGAGGCGAACTGCTTTTTGTGATACGCCGGCCTTTTTTGCTATCTCGCCGGACGTCATTTTCTTTTCCATTTGGGGAACCTCCTTTTATTTGATGATTCCACTTTAACGGGTGCCCTAAGGGGAGAGTCAATACATGATTTTAAATTTTTTATTCTCCATCGTATTGTATCTCAAGCGCATCTAAAATCCTCTTAAAAGAATCCTGCGAATCAAGACAGGTATCAATTAACCAGCCTTTCTCATTTCTCCACTCGCTTAGACCTCGATAGTAATAATTCTTCTTTGAATCTTCTATGATAAACGGAATCAAATTATGACGTAAGCATTCCTTTAACACTACCAGACGCCCAACTCTTCCGTTGCCATCCTGAAATGGATGTATCAGCTCAAATTCAGCATGTAATGCAATTATATCCTCTATGGTTACCTTTTCTTTTTCATTATATTCGCGAAGCAGAGCTTCCATGGCCTTATGAACATCAGCAGGTTTGGTTGTTCCTTTTCCGCCGACTACATTCGCCCTTTTCTTATACTCTCCAACCGCAAACCAGGATAAAGTCGAGTCTTTCGTATCATGCTTTAAAATATAATGGAGTTCTTTTATGATATCTTCTGTTAATATTTCCTCTGCGTTTTCTATCACATAATCAACCGCACGAAAATGATGAATTGTTTCCAGAATATCATCAACAGGTATTCCGTCTCCTACATCAACAGTATTTGTCTCAAATATATATCTTGTCTGATCTTCGGACAGTTTGCTGCCTTCTATGTGGTTTGAATTATAAGTCATTCTAACCTGAAGTTCGTGATAAAGGCCGCCCGGCAAATTCATATCCTTTTCATCGCGAAGAATCTGAAGGATTTTGTTGTTGCTGATTTCTCTCATTAACTGCTCAGAAGGAACTCCTATGTAGTCAGAGATTCTCTGAATACTTCTTTTAGAAAGTTTCTCCCCCTTTGCAATCTTAGCAACTGTCCGAGTTGAAAGCCCCAGTTCTGTTGATAGCTCGGTTTTTCCTATTCCTTTTTCTTTTAATGCTTTTTCAAGACCTTCATATGAAAACATATAAAAAACCTCCAAATTCTTTACTTATTTTACCATTTTCTCATAAAAAAGTAAAGATTTGGAGGTTTTGACCCTAAAAAAGTAAAGATTTAGTATCAATCTTCAAATCCTTCAGACTTCTGTTTTCCTGCCATCCCCAATTATCAAGCGGAGGTTCTTCAATTACTATGAATATATCTTAGTCCTCGTTTTTTTTATCTTAGATTTATTGATTCAATTTCTCTTGTAGGCCAGAAAGCACATAAATGAAGCCCTGTGATTCGCGCCATAAAAGGTTTAAAAGATTTAACAAAAATCTTGAGTGCATCATTTACAACTTCCGGCTCATCAATCAGTATGGTTGAATGCGGTGTCCAGGTATATTCATCAATTGTGTTTATTTTAATTGCATCATGTAGTTTTAGTAATTCAGGCGGATTCATATCCGGTGCACAGAAAAGAACCTTTCCGCTGGCAAACATACCTATGTGGCTAAAATGCACAGGTACTGAGGTGAACTCTTCTGCAAGTCTGTGCATTTCCTCGATAGCCTTTCCTTCATCATTAAGAGAAAATGTTGCAAGGCTTATATGAAAAGGAAGTCCGGGTGTCTGTACTCCTGTAAATCCCGCATCCTGAAGTTCTTTATACCAGCCGGACATAAGTTCCTGCGAATTGTCGTCCAAATCTGCCATTAACGTTAAAAACTGTTCTGCCATATATCATCCTTTCCCAGTGTCACCTTCACCATGTATACATCATTTTATTGCCCTCAAAGTAGATGTTGACTCCCAATTATTTAGCAGTTCAACGCGGGTAAATCCTGCTTCTAATAAGGC
>CAMYYF010000232.1:0-2937 GCA_947303375.1 uncultured Lachnospiraceae bacterium | reverse complement strand
GTTGTAGGCGACGGCGGATGCAACATTTCACTCGGTACATCCGGAACAGTATTTATTTCTTCCGCTAAATTCGGCGTAGATGAAAACAACGCACTTCATTCATTTGACCATGCAGACGGAAACTTCCATTTAATGGGATGTATGCTTTCCGCAGCTTCATGTAACAAATGGTGGATGGATGAAATCATCAAAACCAAGGATTATGCGGCTGAGCAGGCTAACATTACAAAGCTTGGTGAGAATCACGTATTCTTCCTTCCTTACTTAATGGGAGAGAGATCACCTCACAACAATCCCGATGCAAGAGGAACATTCATCGGTCTTACAATGGATTCCACAAGAGAAGACATGACTCAGGCAGTTCTCGAAGGCGTTGCATTCGGACTTCGTGATTCAATCGAAGTTGCAAGAAGCCTCGGTATTCCTCTTACCAAGACAAGAATCTGCGGCGGCGGTGCAAAGAGCCCTCTCTGGAGAAAGATGATTACCAACATCATGAACATGGAAGTTGAAAGAATCACATCCGAAGAAGGACCCGGACTCGGCGGTGCAATGCTTGCAGCAGTAGGATGCGGCGAATACGCATCTGTTGAAGAAGCTGCAAAGGCTATCGTAAAAGTTCTCGACGTGGAGAAGCCCGATCCCGAACTCGTTGCTAAATACGAGAAGAAGTATCAGCAGTTCAAGACCATCTATCCGGCTTGCAAGCCTATATTTGACATCATCAAATAGTCGGTTTGGTTAATAAGTTAAAAAGGTGCCCGGCTCACTTTAGTGTGCCTGGCACCAATAAATAAAAAACAGGAGATTAAGTATGAACGAATTGGAACTTAAGAAAAAGGCCAATGATGTCAGAAAAGGAATCGTAACCGCGGTTCATGCCGCAAAAGCCGGACATCCCGGCGGATCGCTTTCCGCAGCTGATATCATGACATATCTCTATTTTGAGGAGATGAACATCGATCCCGCCAATCCTAAAAAGGACGACAGAGACCGTTTCGTATTGTCAAAGGGACATGTTGCTCCCGCACTTTACTCGACACTTGCCAACAGAGGATACTTCCCCGTTGAAGAACTCGAGACATTAAGAAAACTCGGCTCCAGACTTCAGGGACATCCCTGTATGCAGGAAACACCCGGCGTTGATATGTCTTCAGGTTCACTCGGACAGGGCGTATCTGCAGCCTGCGGTATGGCACTTTCCGCAAAGCTTTTAAACAAGGATTACAGAGTATACGCTCTTTGCGGCGACGGTGAAATCCAGGAAGGCCAGATCTGGGAAGCTGCAATGTTCGCAGGTCACAGAAAACTTGACAACCTTGTTGTAATCGTAGACAACAACGGACTTCAGATTGACGGTAAGATTGAAGACGTATGTTCTCCTTATCCCATCACCGACAAGTTCAAAGCATTCAATTTTAATGTAATCGAAATCGACGGTCATGATTTTAACCAGATTGCAGACGCTTTCAAGAAAGCAAGAGAATGCAAGGGTATGCCTACAGCAATTATTGCAAAGACCACCAAGGGCAAGGGCGTATCTTTTATGGAAAATCAGGCTTCATGGCACGGCACAGCTCCTAACGACGAGCAGTATGCAATAGCTATGGAAGATTTGGAAAGGATTGGTAAAGAGTATGTCTGATGTTGTAAAAATAGCAACAAGAGAGAGTTACGGTAACGCTCTTGTTGAATTAGGAAAAATCAATGATAAAGTATATGTACTGGATGCCGATCTTGCAGGTGCCACAAAAACAGGTACTTTCAAGAAAGCCTTTCCCGAGAGACATATCGACTGCGGTATCGCTGAATGTAACATGACAGGCATCGCAGCAGGTCTTTCAACAACAGGAATCATTCCTTTCTGCTCATCCTTCGCAATGTTCGCAGCAGGACGTGCTTTCGAGCAGGTAAGAAACTCAATCGGTTATCCTCATCTTAATGTTAAGATCGGTGCCACACATGCCGGTGTTACTGTCGGTGAAGACGGTGCTACACATCAGTGTAACGAGGACATTGCTCTTATGAGAACAATTCCCGGTATGGTAGTTATCGTTCCTTCAGACGATGTTGAAGCAAAGGCAGCAGTTAAGGCTGCAGCAGAATATGTAGGTCCCGTTTACATGAGATTCGGCAGAAGTGCGGTTCCCGTAATCAACGACAATCCAGATTACAAATTCGAAATCGGCAAAGGAATCACACTTAAGGAAGGCAAAGATGTAACAATCATCGCTACAGGCGTTTGCGTATGCGAAGCATTAAAGGCAGCAGAAACACTTAAAGCTGACGGAATTGATGCAGAAGTAATCAACATCCACACAATCAAGCCTCTTGACAAAGACCTTGTAATCGCAAGTGCAAAGAAGACAGGCAAGGTTGTAACCGTTGAAGAGCATTCCGTTATCGGGGGCTTAGGCAGTGCAGTAGCAGATGTCCTTGCAGAGACAGGTGTTGCAACTCTTAAAAAGATTGGGGTACAGGATGTATTCGGTGAGTCCGGTACAGCCGCACAGCTTCTTCACAAGTTCGGTCTTGATGCAGAAGGCATTGCAGCCGGCGTAAAAGATTTCGTAAAATAATCAAGCGAAGAAGATTAAATCAGTTTATAAACTTACTTTCCCTTATTCCTTATCAACGGCTATGATTAGGAATAAAGGGCAAAGTTTGTAATATAAAAATAAAAAGAAAATATATAATGGGAGGCTAACATTATGAACAACATTCCTAAGATTAAACTTGGTATCGTGGCTGTAAGCCGTGACTGTTTCCCCGAATCACTTTCGGTTAACAGAAGAAAAGCATTAGTTGATGCTTACAAGGCTAAATATGATGCAGCAGATATCTATGAATGCCCTATCTGTATCGTTGAGAGCGAAATCCACATGGTTCAGGCTCTTGAAGATATCAAGAAGGCTGGATGTAACGCACTTTGCGTAT
>CAMYYF010000231.1:0-2947 GCA_947303375.1 uncultured Lachnospiraceae bacterium | reverse complement strand
ACATCCTTATTATGCTATAATCTAACCATACGTATATTAACGGATATCTTTATCCGTAAAATAATTGGGGGTTATATATGCGATATTCTTTTAATGACGGATGGAAATTTCTTGAAGCAGGTGTGGATTCGACGCTGTCTGAAGTCAAAGAGCGATTGGACGAATTTAAGAGCGTACAGATTCCGCACGACTGGCTTATCTATGATTCCGAGGATCTCTACAGAAACGGCCGTGGATGGTACGAAAGGGATCTTACAATTCACGATAAAAAAGGTAAATATTTCCTCGAGTTTGACGGCGTATATATGGACTCTGCCGTGTATGTAAACGACGAAAAGGTATGCGAGTGGAAAAACGGCTACTCCGCATTTGAGTGCGATATCACGGATCAAATCCGCGAAGGATTAAACCGCATATTCGTATCCGTCACGCATATTGCGCCAAACAGCAGATGGTATTCGGGCGCCGGCATTTACAGAAATGTCTGTATCAGAAACACGGATGAAACATACATCGCCAAAGACGGTGTCTATGTTTCCTCACGCGAAGAAAACGGTCGAAGAATTGTTAAAATCGAATCCGAAATAAAGGGCCGAAACGCCCAAAATGCCGTTATGACCTATATCATAAAAGATGCAGACGGTTCCGATTGTCTTCTTAAAAAAATAAACGATACCGATTACGAAATCGAAAATCCGCATATCTGGGATATCGACGACCCTTATCTTTATACTTTAAAAGCTGTGATGACGGCGGGGGAAGATACCGACGAAGTCACTCTTCGCTTCGGAATACGCGATATTATTTTTGACCCCGATAAGGGATTTTTGTTAAACGCCAGAAAAGTCAAACTTAACGGCGTATGCGAACATCACGATTTGGGTGCCTTAGGCGCCGCATTCAATAAATGCGCGATGAAAAGAAAGTTTGAGATTCTTAAAACCATGGGAGTTAATGCCCTAAGAACCTCACACAATATGCCTGCGCCCGAGGTGCTTGATCTGGCGGACGAAATGGGCATACTCGTTATGTCCGAAGGTTTTGACATGTGGTATATGTCTAAGACCGATTACGATTATTCGAGATTTTTTGCCGACTGGCACGAGAAAGATATCGAAAGCTGGATAAAGCAGGACCGCAATCATCCATCGGTCATCATGTGGAGTATCGGAAACGAAATACTCGACTGCCACGCGGACGTTAATGCTCCCCAAATCACCGAACATCTGGCGGATACCGTCAAAAAATATGACCCTTACGGAAATGCCCACGTTACTTTTGCTTCCAATTACATGCCATGGAAAGGTGCCCAGAAATGCGCCGACATCCTAAAAGTCGCAGGATACAATTACACGGAAAACCTCTACCGGGAACACCATGAAGAGCATCCTGACTGGATAATCTACGGAAGCGAGACTTCAAGTCTCGTACAAAGCAGGGGAGTCTATCATTTCCCTCTCTCTGTTATTAAGCTCTCCGACGAAGACGAGCAGTGTTCGTCTCTCGGAAACTGCATCACAAGCTGGGGTGCGAAAAGTGTCGAGAACTGTATCTGCGATGACAGGGATATGGACTTTTCCGCAGGTCAGTTCCTCTGGACCGGCTTTGATTATATCGGAGAACCCACTCCCTATCAGACCAAGAATTCCTACTTCGGAATGCTCGATACCGCAGGCTTCCCGAAGGATTATTACCATGTATTCAAATCCGCATGGACAGACCCCGTAAAAGAGCCTTTCGTATACATCTTCCCTTACTGGGATTTTAACCCGGGCCAGATGATAGATGTAAGAGTCTGCTCAAACGAAGACAATGTGGAGCTTTTCTTTAACGGAGAAAGTCTCGGAAAACAGACACTTACACATGCTCCGGGCTCGGGACTTCATATAATCGCCGACTACCGCCTTCCTTACAAAGAAGGCGTGCTTGAAGCCGTCGCTTACGATAAGGAAGGCAATATAAGCGCAAAGACCGAAAGAAAATCTTTTACGGACAGTGCTTCCCTTAAGCTTTGCGTAAACAAAGACAGCATAAAAGCAGGCTCAGACGATCTTATTTTCGCCGAAATCAGTGCGCTTGACGAGTCCGGTAATCCCGTGGAAAACGCAGCGGACAGAGTTGAAGTAATCGTAAAAGGAAGCGGACGGCTCGTCGGATTAGATAACGGCGACAGCACCGACCGCGACAGCTACAAGGGTGTATCCAGAAGACTTTTTAACGGAAAACTACTTGCAATTATCGCAGCAGGAAGCGAACCCGGCGATATCACGCTTTCAATTTCTTCCAAAGGATTAAAAGGTACATCAAAAATCCTTAAATGCCTCCCTTCGGACGAAATAAAAGAAGCTTCTCCTTTTGATGAAGGCGCAGAGAGATACTTTGAGGAGAATACATCGAGAAAGATTTGTCTTGGAAAAGCTGATGAAATCCCCGTCAGAAAACTCGAAATAATCGCCCCCGAAAGAAACTTAACGGCTGATAAAAGAGAAGTTAAAGCGAAGGTTAAAATCTATCCCGAAAACGCCACGGATAAAAACATCACTTTCGAAGCGGTTTCGGACAAGGGCTTCCCCGTCAAAATCGCAGAATTGATTCCGGGCGGCGATGAAGTAACCATAAAAGCAGTCGCAGACGGCGATTTCAGATTAAGATGCACATCCAAATCAGGCAGTGACAAGGTCAGAATCATCTCCGAACTCGAATTTAACATAAAAGGCATCGGAGTTGCTCTTCTCGACCCCTATGATTTTATATACGGAAGCGCATATACATATTCGGAAGGAAAAATCTCCACAGGAAACGAAATGGGATTTTCCACCGCAAGAGACGAAAGGTCCCTGGTGTGCTTTAAAGATGTCGACTTTGGCGAAATTGGGTCGGATGAAATAACAATTCCAATCTTTTCGCTTGTAAACGAGCCTCATACTTTCAGAATCTATGACGGTAT
>CAMYYF010000230.1:0-2955 GCA_947303375.1 uncultured Lachnospiraceae bacterium | reverse complement strand
TGTTGCAAGTCTCGGCGTCTATTATTATAATCCGAATATAACGCTGGCAGATGAGTATGAGTACAGACTTTCGGAGATTAAGAGGCTCATAGGGATTTATAATGATAATTCTGACAGGGTTTTGCCGGAGGATTGTCGACAGGTTGACATAAAAAATAGTTATGTTAACAATAATCATATAGATATAATCGATGCTCCTTATGAGCCTGAATTGTTTCTGGAGAGAACAAAGGGCTATGAGTCCTGTCCCGAGAGAGGAGAAAGGTGCAGCATCTGCTTTGATTTAAGACTTAGAAAGACAGCTGAAGAAGCCAAGAAACTCGGATATGATTTCTTTGCGACAACACTTACTTTAAGTCCTCTTAAAAATGCGGATGTGATAAATGCAATAGGCGAGAAGATTGCGGAAGATGTCGGAATAAATTATCTGCCGACAGATTTTAAGAAAAAGAACGGTTATAAAATGTCAATTGAGTTGTCGAAGGAGTTTAATCTCTACAGACAGAATTATTGCGGATGTATTTATTCGAAGAATTGATAAAAAGAGTTGGCTAGCGATTCTTTTATGAGATATACTACTAAACTTAATTGTTTCAAAATTATAAAAAGAATTGACAAAAATGTCTTTTACAAATAAATTAGTTTTATTCTAAAAAGGATGGAGTACTAAATTGGAAAAGTTTTTAGAGAAATTAAGCAAAGAAACAGCACTCGCTTTTAAGGAAGCAGGATATGACGAAAGTTTGGGTAAGGTTGGAATTTCGAACAGACCGGACCTTTGCGAATATCAGTGCAACGGAGCAATGGCAGGCGCAAAGCTTTATAAGAAGGCGCCTATTATGATCGCAAACGAAGTTGCTGAGAAGTTAAAAGAATCAAAAGCATTTTCATCGGTTGAAGTTTGCCCTCCCGGATTTATCAATCTTAATGTAAGCGACGATTTCCTAACCGAATTCGTGTTGGAAATGTCTGCTGCTAATAAATACGGCGTGGAAGAGGCTGCAGAAAAGAAAATGTATATGGTCGACTACGGCGGACCTAACGTAGCAAAGCCCTTGCACGTAGGTCATTTAAGAAGTGCCGTAATCGGTGAAAGTATAAAGCGTATTATTCGTTACATGGGTCATGAAGCAATCGGCGATATCCATTTGGGTGACTGGGGTCTTCAGATGGGCCTTGTTATTGCGGCTATTAAGGAAGAACAGCCTGACCTTGTTTATTTTGATGAAAACTTTGAAGGAGAATACCCGGCTGAGGCTCCTTTTACGGTCGGAGATCTCGAAGAAATCTATCCCAAGGCAAGTGCAAAGTCCAAAGTTGATGCTGCATTTAAGGACGAAGCCATGGCTTGCACCAAAAAGCTTCAGGACGGCGATAAAGGCTATCGTGCAATCTGGAAGCACATTATGAAGGTTTCCGTAGACGACCTTAAGAAAAATTACGATAACCTTAATGTTAATTTTGAATTATGGAAGGGTGAGTCGGACGTTCACGACGTAATTCCCGAAATGGTTAAGTACCTAAAAGACGGCGGCTACGCATATATCAGCGAAGGCGCTTTGGTTGTAGATGTTAAGGAAGAAACCGATACCAAGGAAATTCCTCCCTGCATGATTTTAAAATCTGACGGCGCATCACTTTATAACACCACAGATCTTGCAACCATCATGGTAAGAAAGAGAGATTACAATCCTGACTACATCGTTTATGTTACAGACAAGAGACAGGAACTTTACTTCGAGCAGGTATTCAGATGTGCGAAGAAGACAGGCCTTGTTGATAAAAAGACAGAGCTTGTTCACATCGGTTTCGGTACCGTAAACGGCAAAGACGGTAAGCCTTTCAAGACAAGAGACGGTGGCGTAATGCGCCTTGAATACCTCGTAAATGATATTAACGAAAAGATGCTTGAGAAGATTTCTACAGGCAGGGAAATGAGCAAGGAAGAAGCGGAGAGCGTTTCAAAGATGGTTGCTCTTTCTGCTATAAAATATGGCGATCTTTCAAATCAGGCTTCAAAGGATTATATCTTTGATACAGAAAGATTCATGTCATTCGAAGGAGATACAGGCCCTTACCTTCTTTACACGGTTGTAAGAATCAAGTCCATCTTAAAGAAGTTCGTAGAGAATGGCGGTAATATTGATGATTGCAAAGTTATGTCAACCATTTCGAATGCTTCTCATAAAAACCTTTTAATGAAGATAACAGGCTACAACGATATGATTGAAGGCGCATTCGAAGAATTCGCACCTCACAGAATCTGCGCATATCTTTACGATTTGGCCAATGTATTCAATTCGTTCTACCATGAGACAAAGATTCTGGCAGAAGAGAATGAGGAATTAAAGAAGAGCTATATCGCACTTCTTAAACTTACGCTTGGCATCGCAGAAGACTGCATGGAATGCCTCGGTTTCTCTGCACCTGACAAAATGTAATAAAAATTGCTTGACATATCAACTGCTATTTTGTATATTAAATAGGCAGTTGTTTTGGCGAGATGGCTCAACTGGCTAGAGCATCCGGTTCATACCCGGAAGGTTGAGGGTTCGAGTCCCCCTCTCGCTACTTGTTAACACCGAAGAAATTCGGTGTTTTTTTTATTTTTAAAAATCTTTAACAAAACAGATGTTTTCAATAGCAAATTAAAGGCTTTTATGATAAAATCTAAAATGTGTTTTTATGTGAAAAAATCTTATCCTTTTTAAGGATTTTATATACATTGAGGGTTGGTTGTGAACAAGAAATATAAATGGATTTTATGGGTGATTTTTGGAATATACATAATCATCTTTTTATATGCGACCTTATTCGGACACAGGTCAGGTGCATACTATTCGGATATGACGGTCGGAGAGTATATTGCGAGATCGGTCAATTTGGTGCCGTTTAAAACAATTTCGCTTTATATAAAATGGATTTTGGATGGGGACAGATTTAACAATTACATTC
>CAMYYF010000229.1:0-2978 GCA_947303375.1 uncultured Lachnospiraceae bacterium | reverse complement strand
ACGCCCGACGTTCTCAACGACGATTTGGCTTCCTCGGCTACGGCCAGATATTTGGCAACGCCCGGAATGAGAAGTGCAAACAGCATGAAAACACTGAGTGCTCCACCTACGATCGACAGAATCAGTCCGGCAACCGCAGCGCCTTTGGAGCGGGCATTCTTCTTTGCGAGACCGGCTATCGAGAAGATCAAACCCAGAAGTCCTGTGAGGAACGGAATTCCGGGGAACCAGCAAAGTACAATAGTAAGTATTCCCATTACGAGTCCCGCTACAGCTATTCCGTTGGGACGCTTCTCGGGCTCAGGTTCAACGACGGGAGCCGGCGCATTAGGGTCAGGCACAGGAGCTCCGCAGTTGGAGCAGACTGTGCGCTTGCTGGGTATATATGAACCGCATTTATTACAATACATAAGTGTCTCCTATCTAAGATGCCCCTGATAACAAAAACAATCGAGTTAAAGTGAACTAAAATAGCTGAGTAACAAAAGAAACAGCAAATAACCGATGACTCCGAGTAATGCGTCGGCAATTAACACGAGCGCAATTATCATGCCGATTTTCGTAGGTGCTTTGCAGCATGTTTTGCCGGTTTGTCCGTTGATGGCTACGAGATAAGTCTTTTTGCCGTATACGTATTTGGCGAGATATACAGGTGCCATAAGGCATCTGAATTTAACGTTGTAATAGTTAGTGTAGATTTTCTCGCCGTAGCAACGGGTGGAATGGATGCCGCGTTTTATTTTTTCAGTTATCAGCTTTTTTGTGCGTTCCCAGCCTTCATTGAGTCCAAGTGTATAACGCTCGGCAGGAATACCGGCGAGATATTTCGATGAATAAGGAACGGCGCTTGTAAAGTCAAAATCCTGAACTTTTGAGATGAAAGGATTAGCAAGCCTGTCAGAAGCAAAGACCGGGATGTCATCAAAGCCTTGATACCAGCTTCCTGTGATTTCCTCACTGTTCTCATTCCAGCCTGTGTGTTTATATGCAGTATAAGATGAAGCGGTATAAGCATCAAAAGTCCAGAAGGGAAGATAGATACCGACAACATTTTCGAGTTTGCAATCTAACACGCCCTTCTTAAGGAGCTTCTTTTTCTTCAGATAGCCGGTAAAAAGATCCTGAACCTGCTCTTTGCCAATTGCGAAAGGGATAACGGCATTGGGTACCATTATCTGGTCATTCTCGGCAGCGGGTGCAACGCTTGTTGAACCGCAGAAAGGACAGGCACCTGTAACCTGTTCGGAATCGTAGACCGTCTGGCCGCCGCAGTTAGAGCAAACGATGAGCTTCTTGTAACGGCCCCAATCCACACTCGCACGCTGTAAAGCTGTGTTGAAATCGAGTTCTCCGGCAACCGCACCGTTTTGAGGTGTCGGGAGCTTTGTCGACAATCCGCAGAAAGGACATGATAAAGTTGCGGTGACCGGATCGAAGCCTATGCCGATGGAATTACCGCAACCCGGACACTTAATGTCCGTGCTCGTAACATTAACACTGCTAATGACACTTCTGTTTTCAGACATTTCCCTATCCTCTTCCAATATAAAAGATATTTTATCAAATCTGCATGCTTAATGACATACGGTTGCAAGAACATTGTATAATGTTAATGGAGTAAGAGCACAAAGAGGACAGATAGAATGGAACAGAACAAAGATATATTTCCGGATAAGAACAGTTTCCCTGACAATCCGTATAACCAGTATTACCAGGAATATTTAAAAGACCCGGAAAAAGAAAAAAATAAAGTTTCCAAGCCTAAACAGATAGGATCGATGGTGCTTTGCGGAGTATCGACCGCATGGGTGGTTTTGTCGTGCTGTTTCTGGGGCATTCTATATGCTGAAGGCGTTGAAGCGGATAAAGCGGTCAATATGGGATTCGTAATGTTTTTCCTTTCTTGTTTTATGCTTATCCCGGCGATCATTGCAAAATGTATCAATCGTAAAAGCATATGGGCTGTTATCTGCATTATATGTGTATGCATAGTTATCGCAGCAGTGATAGCCATGAGCATTCTTATGCCGCCGTGGTATTGATCAAGTTGTATTTGTGAACGGAGTAACAGATGCACGGAGACCCCTTGATAAGAATATTAAGCGAGATTTGGATCGTGGTGCCATTTGCGATCTTTGCGCTCGGATATGGGATATACAATAGAGAGTTTCCCGGCCTTGACCCGGTAAATGCCACCATTTACGTAGTGGCAGGACTTTTGTTTATTCCGAGCTATATACAGGCTCCAAGGACGTATGCACTGTCAGAAATCCGCCGTTACGGCGCATCCGAAATGGCTGTATTCAGCAGAAAGTATACCAATAAAAGAGCCGGCAGCAATTTTACCTGGGCCGGCGATGACGGGGAGAGTTTCCGCATAGCATTTTCTGTTTCGGAACAGGGTGCGAAAAACGGACAGGAAGTCTTAAATGTCATGAAGAGCAAGCCGGGGATCATATGGCTTCAACCGGGTGTATGGCTTGCTATATCCACAGCGATCCTCGTCCTGAATATCTTTTTAGATAATGCTGTATCTTCGCTTTTCGCCGGCATGGGTACAGGTACAGAAATTGCCGAGTTAAGAGCAATCATATTCTATACACCATGTTTTTTAGCTTTAGCATGTCCAATCTTAAGTTTTATCTTCGTCATTGTCAGGGACAACATCCTCTATAAATGCGCCTTAAAACTGGCAAATGAGATCGAGGCCGATCTGATTGCAAAAGCAGGCTCTCCCATGAAGTGTTACCGCAACGTCTGCCCTAACTGCGGTGCCGTCTCAACATCATCACTTAAGTGCTGCAACAACTGCGGAACATCTCTTGAAGTCTTGGATAACACCATGGGCTTGGGCACATTAAAATATTATAGAGACGACTCTCTTTAACCCGTAAAGGTTCCGGATATCTTGCCGTATGCCAGGATGTTTCCGGTGTTGCCTTCGCTGTCGGTATCCAGTCCCTGGATGAAGTCTTTGA
>CAMYYF010000228.1:0-2985 GCA_947303375.1 uncultured Lachnospiraceae bacterium | reverse complement strand
AAACGTAAAAAAGACAGTCATTTCTGAACTGTCCTTTTTAGAGAAGGTATTTCTTCTTATGGGGTATAGCAAAAAACTATAATGTATTGGGGGGTTACAAGTAATAATATACCAACCCCCCTTATATTTAGCAATCCGCGAAATTCACAAACTTGTCAATGGTTTTGCATTTTCTTTGTGCAATTTTACCAAGCGACACCCGGATTCATTACATTATTGAAGGTTTTTTCGAACTCTTCACGTGTAATTCGCTCTTTTTCCATAAGAAGTTTAGATACTGCATGAAGCACGTTTTCGTGCTCTTTTAAGATTTTCTCCGCTTCTTTATAGCATTCGTCGATAATACGGCGAACTTCTTCGTCTATTTCGGCTGCGGTCTTGTCGCTGTATGCTTTCGTATGAGCAAGATCCCTGCCTATAAATACCTCATCCGAATCAGTCTCGTAATTAATCATTCCGAGCTTTTCGGACATACCGTATCTTACTACCATGCTTCTTGCGATTTCGGTTGCATTCTGGATATCGCTTGATGCGCCGGTTGTAATATCTTCAAGGATAAGCGCTTCGGCAATTCTTCCGCCGAGGGAAACCATGATTCTGTGCATCATCTTTCCTTTGGTGTTAAACATTTCATCCGTTTCGGGAAGAGGCATTGTGTAGCCTGCTGCCGATACACCGGTAGGAATGATGGAAATTGTGTACACGGGATCCATATCCGGAAGCACATGGAAAAGAATTGCATGCCCTGTTTCGTGGTACGCGGTAATTCTCTTTTCCTTTTCGGAAACAATCCTGCTCTTCTTTTCGGTACCGATTCCGGTCTTGATGATTGCTTTCTTTATATCTTCGCTGTTAATGTATGCAGCGTCACGCTTTGTAGCAATGATTGCAGATTCGTTTAAAAGATTTTCAAGATCCGCACCCGTATAGCCTGCCGTTGTTCTTGCAATTTCTTCAAGATTAACGTCGCTGCCGAGGTTTTTGTTCTTTGAATGCACTTCAAGGATGGCTTTTCTGCCCTTTACATCGGGACGGCCAACCATAATCTTTCTGTCAAAACGTCCGGGACGAAGAATCGCAGGATCGAGAATATCCACACGGTTTGTGGCAGCAAGCACGATAATACCGCTGTTCTCCGAGAAACCGTCCATCTCAACGAGCATCTGGTTTAAGGTCTGCTCTCTTTCGTCATGTCCGCCGCCCATACCTGTACCACGTCTTCTTGCAACGGCATCGATTTCATCGATAAATACAATGCAGGGCTTGTTTGCATTGGCTTCTTCAAAAAGGTCTCTTACTCTGGATGCGCCGACACCGACGAACATTTCCACGAAGTCGGAACCCGAAATGCTGTAAAAAGGAACGCCTGCCTCACCTGCAATGGCTTTTGCAAGAAGAGTCTTACCTGTTCCGGGAGGGCCCTCAAGCAGAATACCCTTGGGAATTCTTGCGCCCATCTTGGCATATTTGCCGGGGTTTTTAAGGAAATCTACGATTTCGCTTAAGTCTTCTTTTTCTTCTTCAAGTCCCGCTACGTCGGAGAGTTTCTTTTTGTTGTCTCTTATCATCTTGGCACGGCTCTTGCCGAAATCCATGAGTTTGCTGTTGCTGCCGCCTCCTGCGACTCCCGACATCATATTAAGCATGATGACAAAGAAGAATACGCATACCACCGCCATAATAAGGGTGGGTAAAAGAGAAATAAACCAGTTCTCACCGGGAACTTCGCTAACCTCGGGATCGAGGCCGTAGCTTCTTAACCATTCTTCAATTTCTGCCGTATCTGTTACATACAGCACTTTCTCCTGGCCGTCTTTTAGGGTAACTATTACCGAACCGCCTCTGGAGTTAAGCTTCTGCTCAATTTTTGTGCCCGTAACCATGTTCTCGTTTAACTGTGTTTCGAGCATGCCTTTTGTATAGGGCTTGATACCCATCAGCGCGTTCGTATCCAGTTTGGAAACGAAAATGCCTATTATGAGCAGTATCGCTATTAATAATAATGCGCCGAATAATCTCGGCCCTCTTCTGTTATCCACAAATGCCTCCTGAATTCTGTCTCATTATTTTAGTACTTCATCATCAATATGAACTCTTCCTATATAAGGAAGGTTTCTGTATTTCTGATCATAATCGAGTCCGTAGCCGACCACGAAATAATCGGGAACCTGGAATCCTATATAATCAACCGGAACTTCAACCACTCTTCTCTCGGGCTTGTCTAAAAGTGCACAGAGTGCAAGGCTTTCAGGCTGTCTGGATTTTAAAAGATCCAACAGGTGGCTTAAAGTTCTGCCGGAATCAATGATATCTTCCACAACGATAACATTTTTGCCCTCGATGGATTCTTCAAGGTCTTTTATGATCTTAATGTGTCCGCTGGATGCGGTTCCCTTGCCGTAGCTTGAACAGGACATAAAATCAATCTTCACGTCAAGGTTGATTCTCTTGGCGAGTTCACACATAAAGAAGCTGCCGCCGCGAAGAACGCAGATAAGCAGTACTTCCTTGCCTGCGTAATCTTTGGTAATCTGTTCTCCGATTTCACGGATTCTTTTATTGACTTCCTCTTCGGAAATCATGATTTCGATTTTTTCCATATTTATCTCCTTTGATATATACAAAGTAAAAATATCCTATATTACTTATATATATTATATATTATATGTGGCCACGACTATTTTTTTCGTTTCGTCGGTTACCTTATAGTAATTGCTGATACGGTGACCGACCACCCATAAAATGTGATCTTTGTCGGCAAGAAGGGGTATCTCATCACGCTTATCAGACGGTATCTTTTCGTTTGTCATATAATCCGACAAAAGTTTTTTTGCGTTCGCATCGTTGATGGTCAGATAATCGCCTTCCTTCCTGAATCTCACATTTAAGGAATATTTTATTTTATCATAATCAAACCATTTCGTGTATAAATCCGTGGGAATATTTTGTGAAAAGTCACGGTCCTTGATTTCAAAATGAAGCTTT
>CAMYYF010000227.1:0-2996 GCA_947303375.1 uncultured Lachnospiraceae bacterium | reverse complement strand
GATGAGGGGCATATTGTTTCGGATTATGTGAGGCGGGGTTGTTACACTCTATTCGTTATTTTGTTTGACTGCAAATGAAACTTTTCCTATCTGAAGTCATAAGTTTTGCGGGACGGTATGACTTCAAATCAAGAATTCTATAATTGAGTCATATCTTTTGCCTGTTCTATTTGACTGCAAAAGCATATTTCTCAATATGAGTCATCTCATTTATCTTCTAAATATGACTTCGGATTGAAAAATACTAATCTGAGTCAACTTCAACATCCAATCTTTATGACTGCAGATTGCAAAACACAAATCTGAGTCAACCCCAACTCCGAAATGGTTTGACTGCAAATGAAGATTCTTCTGTTTGAGTCACCTGTTGCCTTTCGTTTCCGGATTTAATAGTCCAAACTAAAAAACTCCTTAGACCATAATCCTTTTATTTTAACGATTATACTTATATTCTCCAACAGCATGTATTACAAAACCGATGGCCATGCATATTATACAAATCAAAATCCCAATTGTTAAATCATCTAAGAGCCACAAGACAGTGCAAAGAATCGCACCGATTCCTATTATAAGCCCACCAATACCATACATTACACTCAAAGCCGGTTTGTCTTCTTCCGCAACCCGGGAAAACCGCCGATACGCCCACCTCATTTGCGTAATATCTTTCCTCAAAATGAGGCGGATTGACGCCAAGCATAAAAACGCCCCGATTACTGCAGGTAATATCTTTTCAAAGTTTTCCATACTCATCTTCCTTTCTCAAACTATGATAATATAACATAACCCTTATTGCACTTTTCTTTTATTTTCCGCAATATCAGGCATATCAACTTTGCACATGCAACAGATAAAAATCATCCGCATATATACGCTCTCCCTGCACATACGGCTTCAGGTTTTCCTCATGCCACCGTTGCATTCTGGGCGCAAACCACTCTTGTTTACTCCACTGCACAAAATGAATACCAAGGCAATCCAACAACGTCAATATATAGCAGGCATCCAACACATCGTAGCGGATTGTTCCGCCGGCATTCCGATACCCTTCTGCCATTTGTTGTCTGCGTACCAATGATCCGCCGATATTCCCAAACAGAACCGCAAGATCGTACATCGGATGTCCCATTCCGAAAAATGAAAAATCAATAGGCACCAATCCTTCCGGTGTTTGCAAAATGTTCGACGCAGATAAATCTCCGTGAATCATCTGAAATTCATCCCGAGCATTTTCCAAAACTGCCCCGACGCAATCACAGCTGCGTTGCATGATTGCAGAATACTCAGCGCTTAGCCCATGGTTTTCCAACGCTTGAATTCGTCTTTTCGTACAATCACAATGATGCTTATCGTAAAACTTTACCGGTGATGTCTGAAATCCCTTTGCTTTCTGATGCAAATGTGCAAGCATCTCGCCGATCTGATAACAAACCGCATCATTCAATTCAAGTTTGTCCAACGATTCGCCTTCGAGCCATTTCGAAGCCGTGACATACGTCCCATCCTGTAACTTTGTAATGCGTTCACCGTAGCAATTCTCAATCGCTTCACGGATCTGCATACCCTGTTTCTTTAAGTACGCTTGAAACGCAAGTTCCGCCTTATATATCTCGATACGATCAACACCTTCATAGAAAAAATCCGTGGAGAACCCTTCTACCGGCTCATGAATCTGCAACAAATACTCGTTTCCAACACGATAAGTCAGATTCTCATTGTGTCTCAGCAATTCTATTTCCGACGCGGAGATATTGAAAAAGGCCAGCGCTTCCTGTATGTAGTTGTGTTCCATTATTCCCCCTGCTGAAACATATTCGGAGATACGTACTATCACTTGCACTTAACATCATTTTAGGCTCATACCCATTTGTGCCTATCATGAGACCAATTCTTGGTGAATATCTCCTCTTTCAACAATGCATCTCGAATCGGTCCCAGAAATGCCTTCACCGATTCAATTGTCTCATTCAAAGCAATCGGTATCATTGCCTTCTTTTTCTTCACAAAAGAATTCCATCTGGATTGACGAAGCTTGTCCTCTGAGAATCCGGAGTCAAACGCTACAATCTCGTTCAAGGATGTCTTACGGTACTCAAACGTTTCCTTCACAGCCATAGACAATTCCTGCCCGGCAAAGTCGTACGTGTCGGAAAGGACAACGATATCATAAAAATCCTTAAACCTTGAGTTATCTTCCCCCAGAGACACAATCGCTTCAAACTTTTCAGCAATGGACGAACAAAGCGAATAAGCGTATACCTGAGGTCTTTCGTCACTCAACACCGTAGGGAACTCCATCTCTATTCTCTGCGGATAGATAACATCTCCGAATCCGATATCAATCGAAATGCCTATTTCCGTCCGGTCCAGATAAGCTTTGCAAGACACATTTACCCCGTGATATTTCTTAAACTCCGTGATAGCCTTCACATTAAGCGAGTTGAGGTCATAAACCAAGGGATCGTCCGTTGCAATTCCGAACACCTCTGTAAACATCTTTTTCACATCGGATATATCGTTGCTCGTTCCCTGTGCCAGAAAATCAATATCCGTGGTGCTGCGGGCATAGTCCCCATCGAAGACGGCATAAAGAAAAATACCACCCTTCAGCATGAAATTCTTCTTGTACTCTGATATTGAGAGTCTGTATATCGTCCTTTCCAAGCCATAAAGCGTAAGCAGTTCCTGCAGAGTCTTGCCCGTTTCTTTACTTCTGTTTTTAAGCCTTGCCTTTACCGACTCCGCGTTCATACAAGCACCTCCAGATATGTGCTGAGGATCTTTTCGCACCCCAGCTCTTTCGCATACCGATGCAGCTTTACAAGATTTCTGTCATCACGGTCAAGGTAATTCCTCAGTATCTCCTTAGTCTCTTCTATACCAACCTTATTACGGTAATAAACAATGTCGACAACCGTTTTTTCGATGTCATAAATGCGATATGTACCGCTCTCATCTGCAACAACAGTAACCCCTTCGTGATACCGCTTCTCCGG